>NZ_DCYC01000013.1:0-8828 GCF_002330965.1 Arsenicicoccus sp. UBA2120 | reverse complement strand
GACCGAGGACGAGGTGCGTGCCTCCCTGGCGCAGGTGCGCGACCGTGAGTGGCGTCGCCCGCTGCCGCCGGTGCTGGTCGTGACGGAGTCCGAGAGCACGACGATCCCGGTGCACCTGCCCCACGGCGAGTCCGTCACGGTGTCCGTGCAGCTCGAGGACGGATCGCGCCGTCCGCTCGACCAGGTCGACAAGTGGGTCGACCCCCGCGTCGTCGACGGTCGCCAGCTGGGGGAGGCGACCTTCGCCGTCCCTGCGGGCCTGCCCCTCGGCTGGCACGAGATCAGTGCCTCGTATGCCGGGACCACGACCACCTGCACGCTGGTCGTCACGCCGGACCGCCTCGAGGTGCCGGAGTCGCTGCGCGACCACCCTGCCTCCGGCGTCATGACCCAGCTGTACGCCATGCGCTCCAGCCGGTCCTGGGGGATGGGTGACGCGGCCGACCTCGCCGAGCTCGCCGCGTGGGCCGGTCAGGAGCTCGGCTCCGACTTCGTCCTCGTCAACCCGCTGCACGCCGCCGAGCCGGTCCCGCCGGTCGAGCCCTCGCCCTACCTGCCCACCACCCGGCGGTTCATCAGCCCGCTCTACATCCGGGTCGAGGACATCCCCGAGATGGGCTACCTCACGGCGCAGGACCGGGCTCTGCTGCAGTGGCAGGCCGACGACGCGCTGCGCCTCAACGCCGAGGACGTCATCGACCGCGACGCCTCCTGGCGCCTCAAGGACGCCGCCCTGCGGCTCGTCCACAAGCAGCCGCGCTCGCCCCGCCGGGAGCGGGACTACCGCGCCTTCTGCCAGCGGGAGGGGCAGGGCCTGGTGGACTTCGCGACGTGGTGCGCGTTCACCGCGGCATACGGCGAGGACGAGGCCGAGTGGCCCGAGGAGCTGCAGGACTCCGCCGGCCCGGCCGTCGCCGAGCGTCGCGAGGAGCTGGCCGCGGACGTCGACTACTACTGCTGGCTGCAGTGGGTCGTCGAGGACCAGCTGGAGCAGGCCCAGCGGGTCGCCCACGAGTCGGGCATGCGCCTCGGCCTGATCCACGACCTGGCCGTCGGCGTCCACCCGAGCGGGGCCGACGCGTGGGGGCTGCGCGACGCGCTGGCCCGCGGCGTCACCGTGGGGGCGCCGGCCGACCAGTACAACCAGCTGGGCCAGGACTGGAGCCAGCCGCCGTGGCGGCCCGACCAGCTCGCCGAGCTGGGCTACGCGCCCTACCGCGACATGCTCCGGACCGTGCTGCGCTCGGCCGGCGGCCTGCGCGTCGACCACATCATCGGGCTCTTCCGGCTCTGGTGGATCCCGCAGGGCTGCAAGCCCTTCGAGGGCACCTACGTGCGCTACGACCACGAGGCGTTCATCGGCATCCTGGCGCTGGAGGCCCACCGCGCGGGCGCCGTCGTCATCGGCGAGGACCTCGGCACCGTCGAGTCGTGGGTGCGCGACTACCTCGCGGACCGCGGCGTCATGGGCACCTCGATCCTGTGGTTCGAGCGCGACTACGAGCACGGCGGGGAGCCGATCCAGCCCGAGCAGTACCGCCGCCTGTGCCTCGCCACCGTCACCACCCACGACCTGCCCCCGACCGCGGGCTACCTCCAGCAGGTGCACATCGACCTGCGCCACGAGCTGGGCCTGCTGACCCGCTCGATCGAGGAGGAGCGCGCCAGCGAGGTCCACGAGCAGGAGGGGATCAAGGCGTTGCTGCGCTCGCGCGGCCTGCTGCGCGAGGACGCGAGCGACGAGGACACGATCGAGGCGCTGCACAAGCTCCTGTCGTGGACGCCCGCCCTGCTGCGCGGCATCTCGGTCTCGGACCTGGCCCAGGACCGGCGGATCATCAACCAGCCCGGCACCGACGAGGAGTACGCCAACTGGCGCATGCCCCTGGCCGGCGCCGACGGCCGGCCCGTGCTGCTCGAGGACCTGATGCGATCGCGCTGGGCCCGCCGCCTCGCCCGCACCCTCTGACCTACCTCAGGTAGTCACACCCGCCTGGGTTAGCACGCCGTCGACGGACCTACCCCCGGTAGAGGCATCGACCGGCCGTCGTTCCCCAGGCGGGTGTGACGGAGGCCGGCGGACCTGGCGCCTCACCTGCCTGCCTGGACGGCGTCCGAGACGTGGACGCTCGGATTACCTGACGTTTGCCTCTGCATAAGGTTCCCTTTGGTCTGCCCACCGTCGGGCGGGCCTCCCACCCATGCCGGCGCCGATCGCGCCCCGCCCCGGAGGACAACCATGTCTCGCACGCCCTGGATCACCCGTCGCACCGCCCTCGCCGCCACCGGCGCGGCGATGATGCTGGCGGTGTCCGCGTGCGGCTCCGGCTCCGGCTCCGGCTCGGAGCAGGCCACGGACAACCCCCTGGGCCTGCAGCGCCCCGGCGTCCTGCACGTCGGCACGCTGACCGACGCGCCGCCCAACGTCTTCCTCAAGGACGGCCAGTTCACGGGCTTCGACAACGACCTGCTCAAGGCCGTCGCCGCCAAGCAGGGCCTCAAGGTCGAGTTCGCGGGCACCGACTTCTCCGGCCTGCTCTCGCAGGTCAAGTCCGGCAAGTATGACGTCGGCTCGTCCTCGGTCACCATCACCGAGAGGCGCAAGCAGACGGTCGCCTTCACCAACGGCTACGACTTCGGCTACATCGGCCTCAACGTCCCCGCGGGGTCCACGCTCAAGAGCTTCGACCAGCTCACGGGCAAGCGCGTGGTCGTGGTCCAGGGCACGGTCCAGGACGACTACGCCACCGGCAAGAAGCTCGACCCCGTGCGCGTCCCCGACTACAACGGCGCGATGAACCAGCTCAAGGCCGGCACCGTCGACGCCTGGGTCAGCCCTGCTGAGATCGGCGAGAAGCTCGCGGGCGAGTCCGGCGGCAAGGTGCTGCTCGCTGCCAAGGAGCTGAGCCCCACCCCGATGGCCTACGCCGTCGCCCAGGACAAGACCAAGCTCAAGGACGCGCTCAACAAGGGCCTGGACGAGGTCGTCAAGGACGGGACCTGGCAGAAGCTCGTCGACCAGTACTACCCGGGCCGCAAGACCCCCGCGGACTTCACGCCGGGCAGCGGCGCCGTCAAGATCACGCGGTGACCCGGGGTGGACGTCCTCGAGACCCTCAGGGAGACCTTCTTCGACCTCGACGCGATGCGCGAGGCGCTGCCTGACCTGATCACGGTCGGCCTGCCCAACACGCTGCTCCTCGCGGTCGTGTCCGCCATCATCGGGACCATCCTCGGTATGGCGCTCGCGGTCGCCGGCCTGTCCCGGCACCGCTGGCTGCGGTGGCCGGCACGCGTCTGGACCGACATCTTCCGCGGGCTGCCTGCCGCCGTCACCATCCTGCTCATCGGCGTCGGCCTGGCCCCCGTCGGCCTGCAGATCTGGGGCAACAACCCGTACCCGCTCGGGATCCTCGCCCTGTCGCTGATCGCGTCCGCCTACATCGGCGAGATCTTCCGCTCCGGCATCCAGAGCGTCGAGGCCGGGCAGATGGAGGCCTCGCGGGCCCTCGGCTTCAGCCACAACGCCGCGATGCGGCTGGTCGTCATACCCCTCGGTGTCCGCCGCGTGCTCCCGGCCCTGGTCAACCAGTTCATCTCGTTGATCAAGGAGTCCTCGCTGGTCTACTTCCTCGGGCTGCTGGCCAGCCAACGCGAGCTGTTCCGGATCGGGCAGGACTATGCCGCCAACACCGGCAACCAGTCCGCGCTGCTGCTCGCCGGGCTGTTCTACCTCGTGATCACGGTGCCGCTGACGCACGCCGTCAACGCCATCGACCACCGGCTGCGCCACGGTCGTCGCTCGGACGGGGAACACCCAGAGGGCTCCGACGGCTCCGACGGCTCTGGCGGTCCACGCGCTGGCGGCTCCGCCACGCCGGACGCCCCCGACGACGGCGCACTCGCCCTGACCCAGGAGGCACACTGATGACCGCCGCACCGCTGTCCGTCGAGCTGCGCGACGTGCACCTGGCCTTCGGCCGCAACCGCGTGCTGCGCGGCGTCGACCTCGAGGTCCCTGCCGGCAGCACGACCTGCGTCATCGGGCCCTCCGGGTCCGGCAAGTCGACGCTGCTGCGCGTGGTCAACCGACTGCTCGAGCCCGACCAGGGCGACGTCCTCCTCGACGGGCGCAGCATCCTGCGCGACGACCCGGACCAGCTGCGCCGGCACGTCGGCATGGTGTTCCAGCACTTCAACCTGTTCCCGCACAAGACCGTCGCCGACAACGTCGCGCTCGGGCCCCGCAAGCTGCTCGGCCTGTCCCGCGACGAGGCACGGTCCCGGGCGCTGACGCACCTGGAGTCGGTGGGGCTCGCGCACAAGGCGGACGTCCGTCCGTCGTCCCTCTCCGGCGGGCAGCAGCAGCGCGTGGCGATCGCCCGGGCGCTGGCGATGGACCCGCGGATCATGCTGTTCGACGAGGCGACGTCCGCGCTCGACCCCGAGCTGGTCAAGGGCGTGCTGGCGATCATGCGCGACCTCGGCGATTCCGGCCTGACGATGCTGGTGGTGACCCACGAGATGGGGTTCGCGCGCGAGGCGGCCGACCAGGTGGCGTTCATGGACGAGGGCGTCGTGGCCGAGCACGCGGCTCCGGACGTGATCTTCGAGCGTCCGGCCAGCGAGCGCCTGCAACGCTTCCTCTCCCGCGTCCTCTGACCTACCTCAGGTAGTCACATTCGCCCGGCTTCGCACACCAGGCCGATGTGACCAAGGTCGGTCGGCGTGACCAAGGCAGGCGGATCCTGCGGCTCACCTGCCGCTGTTCCCTGAGCCCGTATGCCGAGCAGCCCTCCGCACGGCAGCGGGATCGGTGCACAACTGCTGCACATGGGGGCGACGCCGGATGACCCGTCGTTGCGGCACAACGGAATTCGCCATCCAGGACCCGCAATGTGCAGCAGTTGTGCACGCCGGGCGCGCGGATGGCGTGGGGCTCGGCATACAGGATCCGGTGAGAACCCAGCCGTCTCGGCGAGCTGGATCAGACCACGACGTTGGCCACCCGGCCCCCTCTGCCCCCGGCGCAAGACCCGCCGGGGGTAGAGGCATCAGCCTGGGGAACGAGGGCCGGTCGATGCCTCTACCGCCGGTAGGTCAGGCGGTGGTGTCGCGCGCCTGCACCCGCAGCGCCCGCGCCACCGTGTCGCGGTGCTCCGCCACGGCCCGCACGAGCCCGGAGGGGGCGTCGGCGTTGGCGGTGAGCCAGGCCTCCGTGGCGTCCAGCAGCGACCGGTCCGCCAGCGGCATGGGATAGAACGCGCCCGCCACCACCTCGGCCAGCGCGAACGAGTGCCGCTCCCACATGCCGCGCAGCATCGTGAAGTACCGCTCGACATAGGGCTGCAGCAGCGTCACGTCGTGGACCCGGCCGAAGCCCTGCCCGGTCGCGCCCACGATCGTGTTGGACTCCGACGCGTCCTCGACGCCACGGCGCCAGGCCTGCGCCTTGGCCTCAGCGGTGGGGAGCGCGGCCACGGCCACCGCGGCGTGCTCCTGCCCGGACGCGGTCCGGTCCCGCTCGAGCTCGGCCTCGACCTCGGCCCGACCCACGCGTCCCGCCGCCGCGAGCGCGGTCAGCAGGGTCCAGCGCATGTCCGTGTCGACGGCGAGACCGTCCAGGGAGAGGCGCCCGGCATACAGGCCCTCGATCAGGTCGAGGTCCGTGGGGCGGCGCGTGATCGCGGCGAGCGCCGACACCAGCTGCAGCTGGGCGTCGCTGCCGGGCGCGGCCGTCTCGACCAGGCGCCGCAGCTCGGCCCCCACCGTCTCCCGGGCGCTGTCGCGATGGCCGGGAGCGACGTATGCCGCCAGCGCGGTGGAGACCTGGGCGAGGAGCACGCGCAGCAGCGTGGCGTCCGTCTCGCCGTCGACGGCCCGCAGCGCCAGGGTGATGTAGTCCCGCGCCCGCATCTGCGCGTCGCGCGTCATGTCCCAGGCCGTCGCGAGGGCGAGGGAGCGGGGCAGCGACTCGGTGAACGCCCGCGGGTGCTCGATCACGGTGGCCAGGGACCGCTCGTCGAGCCGCAGCTTGGCGTAGGCCAGGTCGTCGTCGTTGACCAGCAGCAGGTCGGGCATCGGCCGGCCGACGAGGAAGGGCAGCTCGGTGCGCTCTCCGTCGACGTCGACCTCGTGGCGCGCGACGCGGACCAGCGAGTCTCCCTGCAGCTCGTAGCACCCCACAGCCAGGCGGTGCGGCCGCAGCACGGGGAAGTCCTCGGGGGCGGTCTGCACGATCGCCGCGGCCTCGATCACCCCGTCGCCGTCCGAGCCGAGCGTGAGGTCCGGCGTCAGCGTGTTGACGCCGGCCTGCTCGAGCCACAGCTCCTGCCAGCGACCGAGGTCGCGCCCGGACGTGGCCTCGAGCTCGGCCATCAGGTCGCCGATCGTGGTGTTGCCCCACGCATGCTTGGCGAAGTACGCCCGGATCCCGTCGCGGAAGGCGTCGCGACCGACGTAGGCCACGAGCTGCTTGAGCACGGACGCGCCCTTGGCATAGGTGATCCCGTCGAAGTTGGTCTCGACGTCGTGCAGGTCGCGGATGTCGGCGGCGATCGGGTGGGTCGAGGAGAGCTGGTCCTGGCGGTAGGCCCAGGCCTTCTCCGCCGTCCCGAAGGTCGTCCACGCGGACTCCCACTGGGTCGCCTCGGCCTGTGCCGTCGTCGACGCCCACTCGGCGAAGGACTCGTTGAGCCACAGGTCGTCCCACCAGGTCATGGTGACGAGGTTGCCGAACCACATGTGCGCCAGCTCGTGCAGGATCGTCAGGGCGCGGCGCTCGACGAGGCCGTCGGAGACCTTGGCGCGGAAGACGTACATCTCGTGGAAGGTCACCGCCCCGACGTTCTCCATCGCGCCCATGTTGTACTCCGGCGTGAAGATCTGGTCGTACTTGGGGAACGGGAACGGCTGGTCGAACTCCTCCTCGAAGAACGCGAATCCCCGCTTGGTGCAGTCGAACAGGTTGGCGTGGTCGACGTGCGGCGTGAGGGATCGCCGGCTGAAGATCCCCAGCGGGATCTCGCCGGCGCGGGTCGAGACGGTGTCGCGGACGACGTCATACGGCCCGGCGATCAAGGCGGTGATGTATGACGAGATGCGCGGGGTCGCCTCGAAGGCCCAGGTCGCGGCCGGCGTGGAGCCGGCGGCGCCGTCCGCACGCGGGGCCGGCGTGGGCTCGGGGGTGGGGGAGCAGCTGATGACCTGCCAGTGCGCGGGCGCCGTCACGGTGAACGTGAACTCGGCCTTGATGTCGGGCTGCTCGAAGACGACGAACATCCGTCGCGAGTCGGGGACCTCGAACTGCGTGTAGAGGTAGACCTCGCCGTCGGCCGGGTCGACGAACCGGTGCAGACCCTCGCCGGTGTTCATGTAGGTCCCGGTCGCTCGGACGGTCAGCTCGTTGCGAGCCTGCAGGCGGGGCAGCGTGATCCGCGCGTCGGCGACATGGGTCGCGGGGGCCAGGGACTCGCCGTTGAGGACGATCTCCTCGACCGAGGTGCCGATGAAGTCGATGAACGTGCTCGCCCCCTCCTCCGCGGCGCCGAACCGTGCCGTGGTGGTGGTGCTGAAGGTCGTGGGACCGGTCGTCAGGTCGAGCTGGACGTCATAGGTCACGTCGCTCACGAGCTGGGACCGGTCACGCGCCTCGTCGCGCGTGAGGTTGGTGCCTGGCACGGTGGGGCCTTTCGGTGGTGCTGGAGCGCCCCGGAGCACGGGGGAGCGGATGGCCGCTCCATCCTTGCAGGTATCCCGCACGCCGTCCCTGCGGATCGCGGCGAGGTCGTCATACGGTGCCGCGCGGGGGCGGGGCGGGTGCTGGCAGGATGGCGGGGTGAGCGAGACGAAGCAGACCACCCAGCCGCAGACCACCCAGCCGCAGGCTCCCCAGAGCGGCTCCCCGTCCGTCGAGATGTTCTTCGACCCCGCGTGCCCCTGGGCCTGGATGACCTCCCGGTGGCTCATGGAGGTCGAGCGAGCCAAGGACATCACCGTGACCTGGTCGGTGATGAGCCTGGCGGTCCTCAACGAGGGCCGCGACCTGCCCGAGGACTACCGCGCGCTGATGGACCGCGCGTGGGGCCCGGTCCGCGTGATCATCGCGGCGGCCCGGGAGCACGGCGACGACGTCGTCAAGCGTCTGTACGACGCGATGGGCACGCGCATCCACCTCGAGGGCGAGAAGGACTTCGACGTCGTGGTCGAGGACGCCCTCGCCGAGGTCGGTCTGCCGGCCGAGCTCGCGTCGTATGCCGCGCCGACCGCCGGCGACGAGACCGATCGCGCCCTGCGCGCCTCGCACGAGCGCGGGATCTCGCTGGTCGGCGACGAGGTGGGCACCCCCATCATCAACGTCGACGGCGTGGCGTTCTTCGGCCCGGTCGTGTCGCCGGCGCCCAAGGGCGAGGACGCGGTGCGGCTCTTCGACGGGTGCGTGCTCGTCGCGGGGACGCCCGGCTTCTTCGAGCTGAAGCGCACGCGCGACGTCGGCCCCATCTTCGACTGACCTACCTCAGGTAGGCACATCCGCCCGACTTCGCACGCCAGGCGGATGTGACGACCTGAGGTAGGCACATCCGCCCGCCTTCGCCCCCGGCCGACACACCTACCGCCGGTAGAGGCATCGACCGGCCTCCGTTCGCCAGGCTGATGGACCTACCCCCGGTAGGTCCATCAGCAGGCTCTACCCCACCGCACCTCAGCCCGGCCCCGCACACCACCCCGCACCCCGCACCCCCACACCCCCCCCCACCCCGCACCCCCCCCCCGAATGCGGCGGACCTGTCCCGCGGCCGGGGGGCGCCCCCGCCGCTGGCACGGCGACG
>NZ_DCYC01000048.1:0-7017 GCF_002330965.1 Arsenicicoccus sp. UBA2120 | reverse complement strand
CCAGACTTCCCGGCACACCAACGGGCATTCTATCGCGTCCGAGCGGTCGCTCGGGCGCTCTGGGAGCGCGAGAGGTCGCCCGGCCACCGGCGTCCGAGCAACGCATGGCCGGATCGGGAAGCCCCGGTGAACACCTCGTCGTGGACCCCGGGCACGGCCCCCAGCAGCCCGGCGAGGCCCTGACCATGGAGACATGGCCTACGGCGACGGTCCCTTCCCCCTGGCGCTCGCGCACCGCGGTGGCGCGCAGCTGGCCCCCGAGAACACCCTGGCGGCGTTCGAGCGATCGGCGGCGCTCGGGGTGCGCTACCTCGAGTCCGACGTGCGGCTCACCGCCGACGGACAGCTCGTGTGCTTCCACGACGAGACGCTCGACCGCATCACCGACGGCACCGGCCCGGTGGCAGGCCGCAGCCTGCGCGAGCTCCAGCGGCTGCGGGTGTGCGGGCAGGAGCAGGTGCCGACCCTGGTGGAGGCGCTCGAGGCCTTCCCCGACGCGTGCTTCTCGATCGACCTCAAGGACGAGTCCGCACTCGAGCCGCTGGTGCAGGTCCTGCGGATCCGGCGCTATCGCGAGCGGGTGTGCGTCGCCGGCGCGTGGGACGGCTGGCTGCGTCGGGTCCGCGAGGGTGCCCCGGGCGTGGCCACCTCCCTCGGCTGGCGCTCCCTGACCACGCTGATCGCCTGCTCGCGCGCCGGCGTGCCCGTGCCGCGCTGGATCGGCTCGGCGCCGTTCGCGCACGTGCCGATCCAGCTGGGGCGCGTCCCGATCTTCGTCGAGGAGGTGGTGCACCTGGCCCACTCCGTCGGGGTGCGGGTCATCACCTGGACGTGCAACGACCCGGTCGCGATGGACCGCCTGCTGTCGCTCGGCGTCGACGGCGTCATCTCGGACCGCCCCGACCTGCTGCGCGAGGTCCTGGTCGCCCGCGGCGACTGGGTGCCGATGCCTGGCGCGGTTCCGGCCGCCGACGAGCACGAGGTGGGGCTGCCGGGCAACCTGTGACAGGCTCGCTGCGTCCTCCGAGGAGCAGTCCTTCGAGCAGCTGGGACGTGCCGACGAGCCAGGGGGTGCCCGCATGGTCGACGACCTCGACGGTCTGGTGCGTCGCGCCGGCCCGCTCGTCTGGCGCTGGGCGCAGGCGATCGTGCCCCGGCCCGCCGCCCGTGAGGTGACCGAGGACGTGCTCGTCACCCTGGCCGGGCGGCGCGGTGAGGCCTCCCACGGCCAGGTGCGAGCCGTCGCCGAGCGCCGGATCCGGCTGGCCGCCCGCGAGCAGGACGTGCCCCAGCCCGACCACGACGACCTCGACGCCCTGTGGGGACGCGCCGCGAGCCTCGCCGGCGACGGGGTGTGCCCCGTCTCGGCCGACGACGTGCGGGCCCGTATGACGACCGCCCACCGTCGTCGCCAGGTGACCGCCCTGGCGGTGGCCGGAGCACTCGTGGTCGCCGGCGGGTGGGTCGCCGTCGACCGGCTGCGTGACGGCACGCCTTCGCCCACGACCACGCAGTCACCCACCGCGTCCCCGACCTCGAGCGGCGGTGCGGCGTCGCCCACGGCATACCCGCCCTCGTCCACGACCCCGTCGTGGACGCCGACCCAGAGCGGGTCGGCGCAGCCGACCCCCGTCCCGGAGCCGGACGTCCTGCCGCTCGAGGCCTACGAGGCCGCCCTCGGCACGGCGGCAGGCCGCCGGACGAGCGCCCTGCCCCGCGTCGAGCAGCAGGGCGCGGACCTGTGGCTGGTGCGCGGCTCGGGCACGACCCGCCTGGCGCGGTCCTCCGGCAGGCCGGACCTGGCGATGGTCACGCCGGTGGCCTTCGGACCGGACGGCGGCGCCGTCGTGGTCCTCGCCGACCAGGGCGGCCAGGGCGAGATGGGGACGGAGCTGCGGTGGTGGAAGGGACAGGGGGCGCCGGTCAGGGCGGCGGGTGGCGAGATTAGTGGCTTCGCCGTGTCCCCGGACGGGTCCCGGCTGGCCTACGTCGAGTGGGCGACCGACGGGGGTCCGGCGCCGTTCACGGTCCGGGTGATCGACGCCGCGACGGGCACCGAGGTCGCGCGTCAGGAGGTGCCGACCTCCGCGTGGGTGGCGTCCTGGACCACGCGCGGGGTCCTGATCATGCAGACCGTGATGCCCGAGACACCCACGCCGACCGGCACGGCCGGCCCGAGCGGCGACCCGACGCCGGCGGAGGGCCGGCAGGGCACGCTCCACTTCCTCTGGGAGCTGGGGCAGCGGATGCACCACCTGGACCTGCCCGACGACGCGGTCGTCACGCCGGACTCGCAAGGGGACCCGGCCTATGTCATGCGCCTGGACGACGAACGCGCGTGCACCTACCGGGTGCCGGTCAGCGACATCACGTCGACGTCGCACCCGTGCCTGCCGACGGAGGCCATGGCGCCGACGGCGACCAGCCCGGACGGGCGATACCAGGCCCGGACCGCGGGACCCGTGCAGGTCATGGACCTGCGCAGCGGGCGCTGGCGGGCCTATGGCGGCAGCAACCCCGCCATGCGGTCGCCGGCGACGATGATCTCGGGGTGGGAGGACGGGCGCACCGTGCTGCTGGCGGTGAGCCCGGGCGACGGCCGGGCGCCGGTCATGCTGCGCTGGGACGTCGAGACGGACGCCGTCGAGCGGGTGCCCGGCCCGCCGACGGTCCTCGTGCCCGCCCTCCGCACCTCCCCGAGGTAGTCAGCGCTGGGACATCCCCTGCTTGATGAAGTCCATGACCGAGGCGTCCGTGAGCGTCGTCGAGTCGCCGATCTCGCGGCCCTCGGCGACGTCCTTGAGCAGGCGCCGCATGATCTTGCCGGACCGCGTCTTGGGCAGCTCGGTGACGATCATGACCGACTTGGGCTTGGCGATCGGGCTGATCTCCTTGGCGACGTGGGACCGCAGCTCCTCGACCGTGGAGTCGCTCTGCTGCGCGCCCTCGCGCAGGATCACGAACGCGCACACGGCCTGACCGGTCGTGTCATCGGCCGCCCCGACGACGGCCGCCTCGGCCACCGACGGGTGCGACACCAGGGCCGACTCGATCTCGGCGGTGGACAGGCGGTGGCCCGAGACGTTCATGACGTCGTCGACCCGGCCGAGCAGCCAGATGTTGCCGTTCGCGTCGTACTTCGCGCCGTCGCCGGCGAAGTAGTACTTCTCGCCGAACCGGCTCCAGTAGGTGTCCTTGTAGCGCTCCGGGTCGCCCCAGATGCCGCGCAGCATCGAGGGCCACGGCTTGGTGAGCACGAGGTAGCCGACCTTCTCCGCCTCGGTGAAGGGTTCGCCCGCGTCGTCGAGGATCTCGGCGCTGATGCCCGGGATGGGCCGCTGCGCCGAGCCCGGCTCCAGCGAGGTGACGCCCGGCAGCGGGCTGATCATGATCGCGCCCGTCTCGGTCTGCCACCAGGTGTCGACGATCGGGCAGCGGTCGCCGCCGATGTTCTTGCGGTACCACAGCCACGCCTCGGGGTTGATCGGCTCGCCGACCGAGCCGAGGACGCGCAGCGAGGACAGGTCGAACTTCTGCGGGATCTCGGCGCCCCACTTCATGCAGGTGCGGATCGCGGTGGGGGCGGTGTAGAGGATCGTGACGCCGTACTTCTGGATGATCTCCCACCAGCGGCCCTGGTGCGGGTAGTCCGGGGTGCCCTCGTAGACGACCTGGGTCGCGCCGTTGGCGAGCGGTCCGTAGACGAGGTAGGAGTGCCCGGTGACCCAGCCGATGTCGGCGGTGCACCAGTAGACGTCGGTCTCGGGGTGCAGGTCGTGGACGACGGCGTTGGTGTAGGCCGCCTGCGTGAGGTAGCCGCCGGAGGTGTGCAGGATGCCCTTGGGCTTCCCGGTCGTGCCGGAGGTGTAGAGGATGTAGAGCGGGTGCTCGGCCGCCATCGGCTGCGCCTCGTGCCGGTCGCTCTGCCGGTCGACGAGGTCGTGCCACCACACGTCCTTGTCGGACCACTCGACGTCGGCGCCGGTGCGGCGCACGACGAGCACGTGCTCGATCGGGGAGCCCTCGCCCGACACGGCCTGGTCGACGGCGGCCTTAAGCGGAGCGGGCTTGCCCTTGCGGTACTGCCCGTCGGCGGTGATGACGACGCGGGCCTCGGCGTCGGCGATGCGGGAGCGGATGGCGTCGGCGCTGAAACCGCCGAACACCACCGAGTGCGGGGCGCCGAGGCGGGCGCAGGCCAGCATCGACACGATCGCCTCGGGGATCATGGGCAGGTAGATCGCGACCCGGTCGCCCTTGGCCACGCCCAGCTCGGTGAGCGCGTTGGCGGCCTGGCAGACGCGGCGCTGCAGCTCGGCATACGTGATCGTCTGGGTGTCGCCCTCGGCGCCCTCGAAGTGGATGGCGACCCGCTCGCCGTTGCCGGCCTCGACGTGCCGGTCGACGCAGTTGTGGGCGACGTTGAGCTCGCCGTCGGCGAACCACGTCGCGAACGGCGCGTCGCTCCAGTCCAGGACCTGGGTGAAGTCCTTGCTCCAGGAGACGTACTTCCTCGCCTGGTCGGCCCAGAAGCCCTCGAGGTCGGCGTCGGCCTGGTCGAACAGCTCGGCCTGCCCGACCGCCTGCTCGGTGAACGCGGGGTCCGGCGGGAACTCCTGCGCGGTGTGGTCAGAGCGGTCAGACAAGTCAGACACGGTCGGCTCCTCCTCGAGTCGGGTCGGTTGCCCCCCAGCCAACCTCACATCGGGCGCCCGTGCCAGGCCACCGGCCGCGCCTGAGACGGTCGTCGTCGGGTGGTCGGTGCCCGTCGCCGGGCGGTCACCGGCCGTATGCCGCAGCCGCGCCGCACGAGGGGCCACCGGCATACGGGCATGATGGGGTGGACGTCCGAGCCCACCCGCCACGACAGGAGCAGCCCATGACCGAGCCCACCCCGCTCGCGGCACCTGAGCCGTCGCCGATGCCGTCTCCACTGTCGGCGCCCCGGCCCGTCGCCGAGGTGACGCCGCAGCAGGCGGCCACCGCGGTGCCCGTCGACCCGGCCGTGGCCGACGCGCTGCGCCGCAACGCCGAGGGCTTCGTGCAGCAGCTGCTCGCCGTCGACGTGCACTCGCCGGTGCTCGACCAGCGCGTCCGCGACATCAGCACGATGGGCGATGCCGAGGTCAAGGCGTCGTCGCAGCTGTCCTCGCGCATGCTCGACCGTCGCGCCCGCTCGGGCTCGGTGGGGGCACGTCAGGGCGGTCCGGAGCAGGTCGCGGGGGAGCAGCTCGTGCGCCTGCGCCAGGAGGTCGAGGAGCTGGACCCCGCCGACCTCGACAAGCCGGCGCGCAAGCTCCTCGGGCTGGTGCCGATGGGGGACCGGGTCGCGGACTACGTCGAGCGCTACTACGCCAGCCAGGACCGCATCAACATGCTGATCCTGTCGCTGCGGACCCAGCAGGACGAGCTGCGCAAGGACAACGCGGCGGTCGCGGGCGAGCGGGCCCACCTGTGGCGGCTCATGGGCCAGCTGCAGGAGTACTCCGTGCTCGCGGGGGCCATCGACGACGAGATCGGGCGTGCGCTGCCGGGGATCGAGGCGTCCGACCCGGCCCGCGCCCACGTGCTGCGCGACCAGGTGCAGCGCGCGGCCCGGCAGAAGCACCAGGACCTGCTGACCCACCTCGCGGTGTGCACCCAGGGCTATCTCGCGCTGGACCTCGTGCGGTCCAACAACGAGCTGCTCGTCCAGGGCATCGACCGGGCGGCGACCACGACGCTGGCGGCGCTGCGCACGGCCGTGGTCGTCTCGGGCGCGGTCAAGGGGCAGCGCCGGGTCGTCGACGGGGTGCAGGACCTGGACCGCCGCTCGGCGGAGCTGCTGGACGACTCGGCCCAGACCATGCGGGACACCGCGGGAACCGGCTCGCCGGACGCGATCGCGCGCCTCAAGAGCGCCTTCGGCGAGGTCTACGCCGCGCTCGACGAGGCCGACGCCACGCGCATCCGCGGCGCCGCGGCCGAGGACGAGACCCGCCGCACGCTGGACCAGCGGCGCCGGTGACTAGGCTGGGGTCGTGGCTGGCAACGCTCTGACGCGCTACCTCGCGTCCACCAAGAACATCGTGGGATCCGTGCTCGGGCTCGGGGCCGCGGCCGTCACGGTGCCCACCGACCTCGCCGGGGACTGGTGGCCCGCCGCGGTCGTCGGGCTGTATGCCGTCGGCGCGGCCGTCGCCCCCGGAGCGCGCCGACGTGGGGGTCTTGCGACGGGCACCCAGGCCACGCAGGCGCTGATCGTCGACCTGCGCACCGAGCTGCAGCGTCTCGTCGACCAGACCGACAAGTCCTCCAACCGGCTCCCCGAGGAGGGCTACCTCGCGTTCCACCGCGTCGTGGCCGTGTTGCGCGACATCCTTCAGCGCGCGGAGCAGCTGGCCACCTCGCCGGACGACCTGCACGTGGTGCAGCGCACGGTGCGGGACTACCTGCCGACCTCGCTCCAGGCCTATCTCAACCTGCCGGGCAGCTATGCCCGTGACGCCCCGGGCGCGGAGGGTCGCACCCCCGCGCAGGAGCTGACCCACCAGATGCAGGTGCTCGAGCAGCGGCTGGGGTCGGTGCAGAGCGCGATCTATGCCGGCGACGCGCAGACCCTGACCGACCAGGGCCGCTTCCTCGAGGAGAAGTTCCACCACGACGGACCTACCCCAGGTAGTCACATCGACCGGCCTTAGTCCCCCAGGCTGATGTGACCAACCCCGGCTGATGTGCCCAACCCAGGTCGATGTGACCAACCCAGGTCGATCCGATCGTCCAGCCGTATGCCGGAGCCCGGCCTAGGCCGGCCTGGCCCGGATGCGCTGCCCATCGGGCACGCGGGCGCTCAGGTCTGCGGGGTTCCGGCGTCCCGCGGGAACGGGTGGAGAACGCCACCCATGACGGTGGCGTTCTCCACCCGTTCGGTTTGCACCCGGAGCTCGCTGCACGAACTGATCCGTCGGGGCATGTCGGGTCGCCCTGGGCGCCATGAGAACGTTCAACCTGCCCCGTCGGGTCACTTTCAGCCGCCTG
>NZ_DCYC01000051.1:0-21153 GCF_002330965.1 Arsenicicoccus sp. UBA2120 | reverse complement strand
GCCTGCTCATCGCCGGCGGACTCACCCCATAAACCCACACTCAGGTCGGAAGAGCCGCTTTCAGCGTCGGCAGCAGTTCTGTCACGACCTCGCTGGATGCCACGCACCAGACAGCGAGTGCCCACTCGGCCATCCCCAGCTCGTCGTCAACCGCTTCGCGTTGCTCCTTCCACCAACGAGCATTGCTCTGGTTAGCACGCGACTGCGCCAACAGTTCGGACGGATCCGCCGCCGTGCCGAACGGCGTCGAGCCAGGCCTCCTCGTGTACCCCTCTCGGAAAGGCGAGGCCGCGCCGATGATTGCGATCTCCGAAGCGAGCCAGCATCGACGGGCATGCGAGTAAAGCGCCGCCGCTGACTCGGACCAGGGGAAAGTGCTGCCCTTGTGCCCAGCCTTGAAAGCTCGCTTCTTGGCGATCTCCGAGTACTCGGAACCTGCTCGCCCGAGCTGCTTGAGCGCCTCGCTCCTCCGCCTGGCTGATTGCTCATCGCCGTCGCCGAAAGCACTCGCAGAGCTGGCCAAGAACCCTCGCGGCGACAGTGCGACTGCGACTTGCGCGGGAAACGACCGCGTCGAGGTGACGTCGGGGCATTCCCCGTCCAGCACAGCGTCAAGTAGCGCCGACTCCAGCTCGCCTCCCGGTTTGGGGACGAGCCCGGTACTGAGGATGAGTTCGGCCGTCCCAGGGCTGAGCTCGACTTTCTCAAATGCTGCTGGCTTCCCCGCGCCGGCTTCGCAATCGCCGCCGAGTTTGAACCAGGAATCCTGCTGAGGAGTGCCGATGGCCGCCGCTGTCTGCTCGCACCACCAGGCGTCGAAGTCACCTCGGCGGCCGAGCAGCTCGCGCAGGACACGGACCCGCTGATGATTGTCGCCGTCACCTGGATCCTGACGGATCAAGGACGTGAGCCTGGCCCAAGTGGGGTCTGGGCCGTCTTCTTCCGGCAAATCAGGCATCTCCGGGAGCGCGACGATGTCATGACGGTCCAGAGCCGACAGCAGCACCTCGCACCCCACATCGGAGCAGACGGCCGCGATCACCTTGCGCGCTTCCCGTGGGCGGCGTAGGAACACGCCATCGGTGAGCAACGCCCATGCCGCAAGGAAGGACGCGGGGGTTGCGCTTGTCTTGAGCTCCTCCTCAATCCCGGCCGTGAGTGCGTAGATCTCGTGGCCCTTCGCATTTCCGCCGTAGAACCGCACTGTGTTGAGCCAGAAGGGCCGCCTGAGCAACTCACGTAGGACGTCGGCGCGGTCGAAGTCTTTCGAGCCCTCGCCCGCGTACAGGTAGAGGAACCGTGCGGCGAAGTACTCGCGCAGTGAGAGGACCTCGAACTCGTAGGTCCCATCAACCTTGCTGGTCAAGGCCCACAAGCGGTCGCTGGCCCCCTCGAAGAGTTGGTCCACGATGGACTCACGATTGCCGTAAGTTCGCTGGAAGTGCTGCATGGCCGCCTTGAGTTCATCGACACTCATCCGGCCGTTGATCTGTGAGTCCTCGGTGTGCGCATGGATGTACCATCCCAGGAACGGGATGATCTCGAGCAGTTCCTCTTTGTGCTCCCGGACCGACTTGGGATGCTTGTTGGCCTCTCTGGCCAGTAGGAGGTCGACGTACTTGTCGTATAGGTCGGTCCGTTGGGTGGGAGTGGCCGCACCTTGCTCGTGAAGCAGATCAAGCAGAATCGTCAGCTGCATCGGGTTGCCAGCCAGCTCATTGATGTACGGCTCGCTGCTTTTCTCCTTGAAGCTAGTCCGAAGTGAGCGACCTTCCCTCCCCTGGATACCACGTACCCCGCACCACTTACGCAGATAGGAGTTCCGTTGCTCGACGGTGAGTTGATTCAGGGCCAAGATCTCGAACCGCTGGGGTGACGGCTCGGGGAGTTCACCGGCGCTGGGTCGAGTTGTGACCACTACCTTCGGTGGGTTGGGGCTGGCGCTCCCGCGATCAACGAACTTATCGATCTCTTGGACAACTCTGCGGCGCAGAGTAACGCTGCCAACTTCGTCGAGACCGTCCAACATGACGAGGCTGGGCACGCGATCAAAGATGTCCTGCACAGTCTGCGCCCCCACGGTGAGACCACCACTCTCGTGAGCAAGGAGGTCAGCAATGAAGCACTCAACCGTCGCCTCCCGACCCCGCGGTGCTCTCTTCTTGCGCAGGCTACCGCTCTCGGGGTTGTCCCACGGGTCCATGCCCCCGAGCCAGAGCGCATAGTCGCTCAGGTCCAGGCGTACAGGGAAGCGCGGATGCTCAAGCTTCGGCAAGGAATCGAGCGCTTGCCCCTCGGGAACGAACGAGTTGCGGTGTACTTGGCACACGTACTGGCTGAGGGTCGACTTGCCTTGCCCCGGCGCGCCACGAACGAGAGTGCAAAGTGCTGGGTCCTCCAACAGGTATGTGGCGGCTCCACCGACGCTGCCAAGCGTCTGTGAACCCTTCCCCAAACTGTGCACGCGCCTCGGCGATCCCGCATCTGCCAGGACAGGAACCCCATGACCCCGACCAGCACACCTTCCACACCCCCCACAGCGACCTCAGCCGCCGCGGCGTCCGGCTCGCGGCCCGGGCCCACGGCCGGCCCGCACTCGGTCCACGCCAGCCGGAACCTGCGCCGACGGCGCGGACTGACCGAAGAAGCAGCGATCGCCGCGATCGACCAAGCCTGCCGCCGCCTGCGCCTCCCCACCGTGCGCGCCGTCGTCGACGAAGCCCTCGCCGTCGCGACGAAAGAACAGCTCACCTACCAAGGCTTCCTCGCCGAGCTCCTCCTGGCCGAGGTCGACGACCGCGACCGCCGCTCCAGCGCACGCCGGGTCAAAGCAGCCGGGTTCCCCCGCGACAAGTGGCTCGCCGACTTCGACTTCACCGCCAACCCCGCGATCAACCCCGCCACCATCCACGAACTCGCCACCGGCGACTGGATCCGCCGCGGCGACCCCCTGTGCCTCATCGGGGACTCCGGCACCGGCAAGTCCCACCTGCTCATCGGCCTGGGAACCGCGGCCGCCGAACAGGGCTACCGGGTCCGCTACACCCTCGCCACCAGGCTGGTGAACGAGCTCGTCGAAGCCGCCGACGACAAACAGCTCGCCAAGACCATCGCCCGCTACGGCCGCGTCGACCTCCTGCTCATCGACGAGCTCGGCTACATGGAACTCGACCGACGCGGCGCCGAGCTCCTCTTCCAAGTCCTCACCGAACGCGAAGAGAAGAACGCCATCGCCATCGCCTCCAACCAGTCCTTCTCCGGCTGGACCGACACCTTCACCGACCCCCGCCTGTGCGCAGCCATCGTCGACCGCCTCACCTACAACGGCACCATCATCGAAACCGGCACCCACTCCTACCGACTCGCCCACACCCGCGCACGCAATCAGGTCGGCTGACACCGCCCACTCCCCGCTGGCGGTAGCCGCCGCGGGGCGGCTACCGCCCCCGTGGGTCTGACCAGCCGGGGCGGGGGCTCGCCGTACCCGTCTCCAACACGACTGGCCCCCCGTATGGGGCCTTCACGTGCATCAAATCTGTCAGTGCGCGAGCCCTGCGCGACGTGTGCCGCCGGCACCATCGACCGACCGCACACGACGCGCAGGGGCGGGTCATTCCTTCCCATCGAGGGCGGCTCTGCGGTGGCGCCATTCCGTCTCGTCGATGTCGCCCCGGGCGTACCGCTCGTCGAGGACGGCCAACGCGGTCGACGTGGCGGTGGCCGTGGCTCGCTCGCCGGGCGCGGTCACCAACCAGTAGACGAGCGCGGCGATCCCGCCCCAGAACAGGAGCATCATCGTCATCATGAATACCCAGCCCCAGGACATCTCGTGAAACATCGTGGTGAACATGGCCTCTCCTTCCGGTCGACGGGCGTGTCGATGGACCTATCGAATGCGTTGCAGGTGGAGTTCGTACCGGGACCGTATGAAGAACTGCTCAAGATCGGTCCGAGCATGTTGGCCACCACTCGAGCTCCGGCCACACTGGCGCCATGACCACCGAACCGACCAGCACCCGCGTCCTCGTCGTCGAGGACGAACCCGTTCTCGCGGGAACGGTGGTGAACTATCTGTCGCGAGCCGGGATGGAGGCCCGATCGATTGGTGACGGGCTCAGCGCCGTGGAGGTTGCCAGGTCTTGGTCGCCTGAGGTGATCGTCCTCGACCTGGGGCTTCCGGGCCTGGACGGGGTTGAGGTGTGCCGTCAGGTGCGGACCTTCACGGACTGTTACGTGTTGATGCTCACGGCACGGACGGACGAGGTCGACACCCTGGTGGGCCTGTCGGTCGGGGCGGACGACTACATGACGAAGCCGTTCAGCGCGCGTGAGCTCGTGGCGCGGGTTCAGGTGCTGCTGAGGAGGCCACGCGCCGCGTCATCGGGCCGTTCTGTCGGGCAGGCTCGCCGGGTATTCGGCGAGCTGATCCTCGATCCGGGGGCCCGCGAGGTCACCGTCGCGGGATCCGAGGTGGGTCTGACCCGAACGGAGTTCGACGTGCTGGACGCGTTGTCTGCGCGACCGAATCTCGTGTGGAACCGTCGGCAGCTCATCGACGAGATCTGGGGTGTCGACTGGGTCGGGGACGAGCACCTCGTCGATGTCCACGTCGCTCACCTGCGGAGGAAACTGGGCGACGATTCCGCAAACTCTCGCTTTGTGCGGACGGTGCGCGGCGTGGGCTACCGGATGGGGCAGGGCTAGTGGCGCCGGTCCGGCCGGGGCGCCGGGCCATGCCCCTGTCCCGACGGCTCGTCATGGCTCAGGGGGTCGTGGTCGCGGCGATGGCGTTGTCGGTCGTCGTCGTGGCCGCACTGGTCGCGCCGCCGCTGTTCGACCTGCACATGCGCGAGGCGGGCCACGATAAGCAGCCAGGTGTTCTCGACCATGCTGAGACGGCCTTTCGTGATGCCGGTGTGGTCGGTCTCGGCGCCGGCGTCATCATCGCGGTTCTTGGCGCGGTCGTCGTCAGCGGGCTGCTGACCCGCGGGCTGGGCCGGCACCTCGACGCCCTCGTAGATGGCGCCGAGCGGGTCGGGCATGGGGTGTACAACCAGCCGGTGCCGGCTGTGGGGGGTAGCCGAGAGCTCGATGCCGTCACGGAGGCCTTCAACGACATGGCGGAACGGATCGCGGCCTCGGAGCAGGCACGGCGCCGGATGCTCACCGACTTGGCCCACGAGATGCGGACACCGATCGCGAGCCTGCGGGTGACGGTGGAGGCGCTCGAGGACGGCTTCGTCGACCTCGACGAGCACACCGTGTCGGTCTTTCACGACCAGCTGAGCCGTCTGACCCGACTCGCCTCGGACATCAAGGACGTGTCCGCCGCGGAGGAGGGACGCCTGGACCTGCACCGGGAGCTCGTCGACCTGAGCGAGGTCCTCGCGGCCTCGGGGCGCGCCTTCGGCCCCCAGTACACCGACGCCGGGGTCGTCCTCGACATCGACAGCGGTACGGCATCCGGCCGCCGTGCGCTCGTGCGTGCCGATCGTGCCCGGGTCGGTCAGGTCGTCGACAACCTGCTGCGCAATGCCTTGCAGCACACTCCCTCGGGTGGTCAGGTCAACGCCAGCGCCGACATCCCCGCCGATGCCGGTGAGTGGGTGCGGATCGTCGTGAAGGACACGGGCATCGGCATCGATGCCCACGATCTGGCGCATCTGTTCGAGCGGTTCTACCGGGCCGACACGAGCCGCCCCCACGACAGCCAGACGGGCACGGGGGTCGGGTTGTCGATCTCGAGGGCCATCGCCGTCGCCCACGGCGGCACCTTGACCGCGCACAGCCGGGGTCCGGGCCACGGCGCGACCTTCGTGCTGACCCTGCCGGCCGCGGCAGTTGGTTCGTAGCGTGCGCGCCGTCGCGGTCTTCATCGTTTCTTCGTCCCACGACGACGAGACCCCCGGCACGGCAGCCAGAGGGTAGGGACACCGCTTCGGCGAATCCACCCGCTCCTCGAAGGAGAGCACGATGCAGACCTCGACCCGTCACATGCTTCTCATGTTCGCCCCCGCCGTCGTCATCGCCGGTGTGCTGCTCGCGCTCGGGCGGCCCGTCTCCGACGCGATCATCACCGCCCTGGTCCTGAGCTGCCCACTGCACATGGTCATGATGATCATGGGCGGCCACCAGCACGGCCACCCGTCGACATCCGGACCGGCCGACGCAGCCCGTGAGGGTGCGTCCACCGACGTGCGCGGTTCGCACCTGCCGCACACGCACTGACCACTGCCGACCGGCTCGGCACCCGCTGCTTCCGGCCCCAGGACACCTGCCCGGGGGCCGGCAGCGGCGTCCCCGTCCCGAAGGGGTCCGGCGATCTTCATCGAACCTTCATGACAAGCCCAGGGGAACGTGAACACCTGCCCTCCACGGTGATGACATGACCGCACTCACTCGTCGCCAGATCCTCGCCGGTGGCTTCGGCCTCGCTAGCCTCGGAGCCCTCGCCGCCTGCTCGTCGGGCTCGTCGATGGGCGACATGCCCGGCATGGGCGGCGCGACGACGAGCAGCGCGAGCACCGGGCACGCCATGGGCGCCATCCCCACCGCGACGCCCCTGACCCCCAAGCCCGGCCAGAAGGTCGTCACCGCCACCCTTCGTCCGCGCCCCGTGACGCTCGACCTCGGCGGCATCCACGCGAACACCTGGGCGTACACCGACGAGCTCGGCACCGCCCCCTTCCGTGCCTCCGCGGGCGACCTGCTGCGCATCACCGTCGACAACCAGCTGCCCAGCGACACGAGCGTCCACTGGCACGGCATCCGGGTCCGCAACGTCGCCGACGGCGTGCCCGGCGTCACCCAGCAGCCCATCGCGAAGGGCGCGCGCTACCTGTACGAGTTCGAGGCCCCCGACGCGGGCACCTACTTCTTCCACCCGCACACCGGCGTCCAGATCGACCGCGGCCTGTACGCACCACTCGTCATCGACGACCCCAAGGACAAGGGCGGCTACGACGCCGAGTGGGTCGTCGTCCTCGACGACTGGACCGACGGCATCCCCGGCGGGAAGAACCCCGACACGATCCTCGCCGACTTCCAGGCCAAGACCGGCCCGATCTCGACGGGCATGAACCACGACATGTCCGGCATGGACCACGGCATGGCCTCCCCGCTCGGGGACGCGGGCGACATCGCGTACCCGCACTACCTGATCAACGGGCGGATCCCCGCCGCCCCCAGGACCTTCACCGCCAAGCCCGGCCAGAAGGTCCGCATCCGGTTCATCAACGCCGGCTCCGACACGATCTTCAAGGTCGCTCTCGGCGGGCACACGATGACGGTGACGCACTCCGACGGCTACGCCGTCCAGCCGCAGGACACCAAGGCCCTGTACATCGCGATGGGAGAGCGCTACGACGTCCTCGTCACCCTCGCCGACGGCGCCTTCCCCCTCGCCGCCGCGCCCGAGGGAAAGAAGGGCACACCCGCCCTCGCCGTGGTCCGCACGGGTGCCGGTACAGCCCCAACCCCATCGACCCCGGTCTCCGAGCTTGCCGGTGCCGCTCTCGTCGGGACCTCGCTAACCGCGGCCGACGCCGCGAAGCTGTCCTCGAAGGACCCCGCCCGCACGGTCGATGTCCAGCTCAACGGGCAGATGAAGCCCTACGCGTGGGGCATCAACGGCAAAAAGTTCGGCGAGGACACACCCATGCAGGTGCGCGAGGGAGAGCGGCTGCGGATGCGGATGACGAACATGACGATGATGGCCCACCCCATGCACATCCACGGCCACACCTGGGCCCTGCCCGCCAGCGGCGGGCTGCGCAAGGACACCGTCCTCGTCCTGCCCATGCAGACCGTCGAGGCCGACCTGCAAGCCGACAACCCCGGCACGTGGATGTACCACTGCCACAACATCTACCACGCAGAGCTCGGCATGATGACCAGTCTTCGCTACGCCTGAGGCCCACCCAGCCCCCGGCCCCGACCCTGCGATCGGGCCGACCCACCGCTCACGAAAGACATCCGGATCATGCCCCGACACCTCGCCCTCGCGCTCACGGCTGCTGTGCCCGTGGTTGCGCTCGTCACGGCGTGCGGCGGCTCGGCCGACCCCGGCTCGACCGCCCCGACGACATCGACATCCGTGCAGGGCGCCGCTCCGCCGACCTCGGCGGAGCGCCCGGCTGGTTCGTCCGGTACGCAGCCAGCTGCTGCGGCAACCAGCGGTGGGACCGGTGCGTCGACCGCACCGACGGCCGCGGTGCCCGTCCGGGCCCCGCAGGGCGCACTGCCCGGCGAGCACGTCCACGGGCTCACGCGTGCCGGCGACGGCACGATCCTGCTCGCCACTCACGACGGCGCCTACCGGGGGACGCCCGGCGGTTGGGAGAAGGTGTCGCCGTCGGTCGACCTCATGGGCTTCGTCGCGGTCGGTCCGACGCTCTATGCCTCGGGCCACCCCGGACAGGGCTCCGACCTGCCGAACCCGGTCGGGCTCCTGCAGTCGACGGACCAGGGGAAGACATGGACGTCGATGTCGCGGGCCGGTGAGTCGGACTTCCACGCGCTCGGCGCGGGCAAGGGCCTCATCGCAGGCTTCGACGGCCGGCTGCGCATCAGCACCGACGCGAAGTCCTGGACCGACGTTCAGATCCCCGCAGCACCCTTCGGGCTGGCGGTCTCGCCCGACGGCACGAGGATCATCGCCACGACCCGACAGGGCGCCCTGACCAGCACCGACCGAGGCGCGACGTGGGCCGAGGCATCAGGAACCCAACCGGCCCTGGCCGGGTTCGCGTCCGACGGCATGGTGTACGGGCTCGCTTCCGACGGCGCCCTCACCGCCAGCCACGACGGCGGCACCACCTGGGCGGCGACCGGTGTCACGGTCTCCCAGCCGGTCGCCTTCGCCGTCACCGCGTCCGGCGAGATCCTCGTCGCCACCGCCCAGGGCGTCGTCTCCTCGACCGACGGTGGAAAGACGACCCACCCTGCCTGACGCCGCTCCACCCCGATCGCCGCGGACCGACGTGCGCTCCGGCCCGCCATCCCACCTCACCCCAAGGACGCTCATGACCTCGCGCTCTCGCCGAACCGCCCTCACGATCGCTCTCGCCGCACCCGTGCTCGCGCTCCTGGCCGCCTGCGGTGGCACGAACGGACCCGGCTCCACCTCGTCGACCATCGGATCGCCGACGTCACCGGCATCGTCGACGGCTGCCGCAGCCTCCGCCTCGACGACCATGTCCATGCCGCTGTCCTCATCCGACTCGACGGGCCCGTCGGGCACGACCTCGTCCACCCCCGCGTCGCCGGCGTCGAAGACCGGGCTGACCGGGTCGATCTGGGTCGCGGACGAGAAGGGATCGAGCCTGAGCGTCATCGACGCGGCGACGCTGAAGGTCGCCTCGACGGTGACCGGCGTCCCCGGTCCGCACAACGTCCAGGCCATGACCTCGATGCCGATGATCTGGGCGACGAGCAGCAGCAGCGGCGGATCGGCCGTCATGCTCGACGCCGCGTCCCTCGCGCAGCACGGCGTCGTCAAGGTCGGGTCCCACCCGGCGCACGTCGTCGCCAGCGCGGACGGCATGACCGCGTACGTGTCGAACTCCGGTGACGGCACCATCTCCGTCATCGACGCCATGCAGATGAAGGTCGTCGCGACCATCCCTGTCGGCCCCAAGGCGCACGGCATGCGGCTCAGCCCGGACGGCAAGACCCTCGTCGTCGCCGACATGGGCCGCACCACTCTGAGCGTCATCGACACCGCCTCCCGGAAGGTGGCCGGCACCGTCGAGGTCGGCAAGGCACCCGCCCAGGTCGCCTTCTCCCCCGACGGGAGGTTCGTGTACGCGTCCCTGAGCGGCGAGAACAAGCTCGCGAAGGTCGACCTGGCCTCCCGCACGCTCGTCGGTACGGTCCCGGTCGGCCCCGGCCCCATCCAGACCTTCGTCACCCCCGACGACCGGTACGTCCTCGTCGCGAACCAGGGCACGCAGGACAAGCCGGGCGACACCGTCTCGGTCGTCGACACGAAGACCCTCACCGTGACGAAGACGATCACGACAGGGAAGGGCGCCCACGGCATCGTGATCGCCCCGAACGGTCGCTACGCCTTCGTCACGAACACCTACGCCGACTCCGTCTCCGCGATCGACCTCACGACCCTCGCCGTCACCGCCACGATCCCCGTCAAGGCCGGCCCCAACGGCATCAGCTACTCCAGCACCGTCGTCACGCCCCGCCCCGACGTCGCCGTGACGATGGCCCCTGGCAATAACGGACACGACGGCCACCACTGACGCGAAATACCCCCATGGGGTATCCGGTTGACACGGGTACTCACGCGACCAAGGAGCGGTCATGACCAGCCACGACCACGAGAACGACCCAGACGCGACGTCCCTGATGACGGATGAGGGGTCGGGGCGCGGACGCTACACCTGCCCGATGCACCCGGACGTCCCCCGCGACGTTCCCGGCCGGTGCCCCCGATGCGGCATGAACCTCGTCGCCGCCAGCGCCGACGACGCGGCCGGAGACGGCGACGCATCCCATGAGCACCACCACGGTGCCAGCGCTCCTCAGCCCACGGACCACGGCGACGCAGCCACGCAGACTCCGCCGTCCGCCGGGAGTCCGGCCATAACCGCGGACGTGGAGTACACGTGCCCGATGCACCCCGAGATCCGGCGTGACGCACCTGGCTCGTGCCCGATCTGCGGGATGGCCCTCGAGCCCGTCACCGTGAGCCTCGACGACGGCCCCAGCCCCGAGCTACGCGACATGACGCGCCGGCTGTGGGTGGCGGCCCCGCTGTCCCTGGTCATCCTGGTCGTCGCGATGGCCCCGCACCTGCTCGCCGGCCCATCGATGCTCATGGAGGGGCGTACCTGGCAGTGGGTCCAGCTCGCCCTGTCCGTCCCCGCTGTGTGGTGGGCCGGCTGGCCCTTCTTCGTTCGGGGCGTCGCCTCGGTGCGGGCCCGCTCGCTCAACATGTTCACCCTGGTCGCCCTCGGCGTGTCCATGGCGTGGCTCTATAGCGTCGTCGCCGTCCTCGCGCCGGGCCTCTTCCCACCCACCCTGCGTCAGGTGGACGGCACCATCGGTGTGTACTTCGAGGCCGCCGCCGTCATCGTCGCCCTTGTCCTCGTCGGCCAGGTCCTCGAGCTGCGCGCCCGGGAGAAGACCTCCGGCGCCATCCGCGCCCTCCTCGAGCTGGCCCCCGCCACCGCGCGCCGGGTCGGCCCCGACGGCACCGAGGTTGAGGTCGCCATCGACGAGCTCCATACCGGTGACCAGGTCCGTGTCCGCCCCGGCGAGAAGGTCCCCGTCGACGGAATCGTCGCCAGCGGAGCCGCCTTCGTCGACGAGTCCATGATCACCGGTGAGCCCGTCCCCGTCGAGAAGTCGACCGGCGAAGCTGTCGTCGGCGGGACGATCGCCCAGGGCGGCTCCCTCGTCATCGAGGCCACCGGCCTCGGGGCCGACTCCGTCCTGTCCCGCATCGTCGCCATGGTCGCCCAGGCCCAGCGCTCTCGCGCACCGATCCAGGGCCTCGCCGACCGCGTCGCCGCCTGGTTCGTTCCCGCCGTGATCCTCGTGGCCGTGGCCTCGTTCGTCGTCTGGCTGCTCGTCGGCCCCCAGCCGCGCCTGACCTACGCGATCGTCGTCGCCGTATCCGTCCTGATCATCGCGTGCCCATGCGCCCTCGGCCTCGCCACCCCCATGTCGGTCATGGTCGGCGTCGGGCGTGGAGCCAGTGAGGGCGTCCTCGTGAAGAACGCCGCGGCCCTGGAACGCATGGAGAAGGTCGACACCGTTGTCGTCGACAAGACCGGCACCCTCACCCGAGGTCGCCCCTCCCTCACCACGACCCTCTCCCTGACCGGCATGGCCCCCGAGCGAGCCCTCGGGCTCGCTGCGGCCGCCGAGGCCGGGTCCGAGCACCCCCTCGCCCGCGCCATCGCCACGGCAGCGCCCACGCCCGCCCACCCCCTGCTCGTCACAGACTTCACCGCCCACCCCGGCGGCGGCGTCACAGCAAGCGTCGACGGAAACGCCGTGACCCTCGGTAGCCCGGCCTTCCTCGCCACCCGTGGCATCGACACTGTCGACATCACCAACCAGATCGAGCAGCTCCGCTCCACCGGAGCCACCGTCGTGGCCTTCGCTGTCGACGGCATCACCGCAGCCCTGTTTGCCATCGAAGACGAGATCAAGGACACGACACCCCAGGCCATCACCCAGCTCCACGACCAGGGCCTGCGCGTGGTCATGCTCACCGGCGACAATGCCACCACCGCCCGCGCCGTCGCCGCCCGCCTCGGCATCGACGAGGTCGAGGCCGACGTCCTGCCCGACCAGAAGCACGAGGTCGTCCGACGCCTCCAGGGCGCCGGCCACGTCGTCGCCATGGCCGGAGACGGCGTCAACGACGCACCCGCCCTCGCCGCCGCCGATGTCGGCATCGCCATGGGCACCGGCACCGACATCGCCATCGAGTCTGCCGGACTGACCCTGCTCGGCGGCGACCTCACCGGCATCGTCCGCGCCCGCCAGCTCTCCAGAGCCACCATGCGCAACATCCGCCAGAACCTCGTCTTCGCCTTCGTCTACAACGTCGTCGGCATCCCCCTCGCCGCCGGCATCCTCTACCCCACCCTCGGCTGGCTCCTCTCTCCGATCATCGCCGCCGCCGCCATGGCCCTATCCTCCGTCAGCGTCATCACGAACGCACTGCGCCTCCGGAGGGTCCGCTGACGCCCCTCACCAGGCCGTCGAGCACAACGCAGGGGGTCACGCACCCGACTCAAGCCGCGCTACAACCAATGAAGTCCGGATCCCGTCCCCCCGCAACTCAGCCCCGGGGCACGTTGCCCGCGCGAAGCGCGGGGCGGGATCTCGCCGCTCATCGCGAACAATCAGCGCGTCGGGATCGCACCCGTCACCGACTGAGCCACGAGACACAGGCGCATCCCGTGGGTCCTGCTGTCTCTCAGGTGGGGCCGAATCACACCGTCATTGCGGGGCCAATTCGGCTTGACATAGCCAACCTAGGCTGGCCCGAAGTCCAGAGCGGCGCGGTAGGCGTCGATGAAGGTTGCGACGCCATTAGGGAAAGTCGCCTCGCCGCAGGCCGCCCCGGCGGGCATGCCGAACAGGTGGCGGGTCCACGCGCGAAGCGGGAGCGAGAGATGGACGAGGCACGACGGGTGTTCGGTCTCCCACCCGCGAAGAAGCCTGCACGCGAGCTCAGGACCTACGGCTTCGGTGGCAGCGTGACGGCTTCTCGCTGACCGTTCCTGTGGCGCGACTCCGCGCGAGGGGTCAAACCACGGGGAGGAAGGCGTTGAGTCGCCGCATCAACTCCTCGGCCCGGTCCAGCGTCGAAGTGGCCAGGGACGCCTTGCCAAGCGCCCCGCGCATCAGGGCACCCGCAGGGGCGTAGTGGTTGAACTGTCCACCGTTGATGCCTTCCGCTGCAAAGTACTCCTGGACTCGACTGGTGAGCCGGTCTCCCTTGGGGATATCGGAGGCGACAACCTTACGGCCCTTCAAAACTCCTTGGTATGACTCGTTGACCAACTTCAGATAGACGGCATCAGTGAAGAGGTCCTCCAGGTCAGCCTCCTGCTTGTTGAGGACTTCGCCCACCTGGACGATCCCCGTGTTCCCAAGACGGCCCAGTTCCTTCAGGCGCTGGATCGTCTTGGCCTCCTTGGGCGAGGAGTCCGTCAGCACCGCAACGTTCATCTTGTTGGCCCCGAAGAGGGAGAGGAAGGAGGGCAACTTCGAGATGCCGCCTCCGGGAGTCACTACCCAGCGGGGATCGAGGCCCTCCCTACCCTGCGACCGCAGCGCTTCGCTGAGGTGGGTCAGGAAGACCACATCGGATGGCCCTTCGACCAGAAGCACGTTGGGCCCCACCCACAGCGTCTGTGTGAGGTCGACTCCCATCGCGGCCATGAGTGGGAACACCGTGTCACTGTCAGCCTTCAGGACGTCTGCCGAGACGGTCGTGCCGCCATCCTCGCGGTCCTCCACCGTGCGTACGCGATGCATCCTCTGCGGGTCGACCATGAACGGCGAGTGCGTCGTGAAGAGCACCTGGTGCCCGGGAGCCAGTCGCTCGTCAAGGAAGCGCAGGAGGTCTGCCTGCGCCTTTGCGTGAAGACTCAGGCCTGGCTCATCGAGCAGGAGGATCAGGGGACGGCTCGACTCCTGCTCGATCTCGGAGAAGTAGGCGAGGAACGAGAAGAACCATACGAAGCCGCGCGAGCGCTCATCGAACGGGACCGTCACGTTGTGCTTCTGGTTGAGCACCCGAATCTGGATCGTCGGCCCTGGGTAGGGACCCGTTGTCGAACTACCTACCCGCAACTGGACGCGCAGGTTCGTGTTCTGCGACCAGTAGGTGAAGACCTCTTCTGTGATCCCGTTGGAGGCGTTCTCCACGTCGCGGATGAGGTGCTCGTCGCTCTCCGGGTTGATGAAGTCCTCCGGCTCGACGCTCGCCAAGTGGAGCAGCGATAGAAAGGCGCGCTCGCCCCGGCTCAGGTCTTCAGCGTCACGGTGGGCGATGAGTTCCTTCACGTTGATCTCGCCCGGCATGGAGTCGTACTCACCGAAGTAGACGAACTTCGGGCGTCGCTGAATCAGGAGGTCGATCACACCCAGCATGGGAGACGACTTCCGCCACTTGGCCACCCGAGCCAGCACCTCGGTTGCCTCGGTGTTCGGGTCCTCCAGTCCCTCCAAGACCTCAACCAGTCCGCTCACCGATTTGGAGCCCTTGGCAGCCTTCTGTGGACCAGCGGGAAGGTCAAGGTCACGCGCGAGATGACGTACGACGGCTTCCTCGTCCAGCCCCACTGCCCAAGTGCTGCTGCCGTCGTAGAGCGTCGTCACCGTGATCGTCCTGGATGACAGCGCGCTCTCACCCATCCAGTCCTCCACCGACTGGACATCGCCGTCATCGAGGAGGTAGGTCAGGGTAGTGACCTTCATTTTCCCCTCGGCCTTCCGCCTCTCGCTCGTGCGCGTCGTGGGATAGTCGAGCCCTTCATCGAAACTGGCACCGTCGTGAGAGTGACTCTTGTTGAGCGCCTGGAGCACCGCTGTCTTGCCGGACTCGTTCTTCCCGACGAGGCAGGTCACGTCCGGCTCGACCTCGAACGCGTCCATCTCCTCGATGCTGCGATACCGACGGATCGCCACCTTCAGCAACTTCATGGTGTACCCCATCCTCTGCGCGAACCTGTTGAGTCGAAGCCTACGGCGGGGGTCCGACAAACTGCGCGGTCCTGGCTCCCGCACTCACGGGGCCAACCCAGTGACTCGCGGTCCCGTGGACAATAGGCTGCAACGCTAGGGACAGAGCCCCGACCACCCTGCATCGTCCCTAGTCAGGGATTCACGGAAGTTCTCTCCACGTCCACCTCACCATCGCCACCGACCCCGGGATGCCTAAGCACGACGTCTGGCGATCCGTGGACATCCTCGAAGGACTCGCCGCGGCCCTGGGAACCCTGGCCGCCGAGGACGACTGTGCCCAGCACGCCCTCGTGCACGTCACCCCCCAGGCCAGGCCCACGCGGTGTACTGACCGGGGGCGTTGATCAATCGGGCCGGTGAATGCGTCGAACGGATTCGACGTGGTCTGCCAGCTCGCCGTCGGTGAGAGGGGGCAGTCGGAGGAACCATCGGTACAGGAGGGGGGCTAGCAGAAGCTCTGTGGCTCGCTCGGGATTGTCGAGTCCGTCGGCAGCAACCACCCGCGCGAACTGCTGCTGCTGGCGCTGAAGAAGGGCGGTGTGGAACTGACGTGCGATCACCTCGTCGCTCTGGACTGCGGCGGCCAGCATCCGTAGCAGCGAGGCTCGCGGTTCTGACGCGAGTTCGGCGCTGGTCGCCTTCAGCGCCTCGAAGAGCTCGGGGTAGCTGCCCGCGGATTCGGACACAGCAGATTCCGTCGCAAGTGCGTCGAACAGGAGTGCATGGATCGATGGCCATGTGCGGTAGAGCGTTTGCTTGCCGACGCCGGCTTCGGCCGCGACGCCTTCCATGGTGAGTGCGTTCGGGCCGCCGCGCTCTGCGAGGCGCAGGACGGCGGAAAGAACGCGAGCGGCGGTGGCAGGGCGGGCCATGCCACCAGTATAGAAACGAGACGCACCGTCTCGTAACGTGCTTGAATGGGCCCATGACAACACCGAAGACCTGGTTCATCACCGGTGCGAGCAGCGGCCTCGGCCTTGCGTTGACCCGACTGGTGCTGGCTGTGGGTGATCGCGTCGTTGCAACGAGCCGGCGGGGCGTGCTCCCTGTGCAGCACCCGTCTCTGAGCGTGGTGCGGCTCAACCCGGCCGACCGGGATGAGTGCCGGCGGGCCATCCTGAAAGGTCACGAGACCGCGGGCTGTCTCGACCTCTTGGTGAACAACGCGGGCTATGGCCTCGTCGGTGCAACTGAGGAGGTCAGCGAGGAGGAGGCGAGGTCCATCCTCGACGTCGACCTTCTCGGCCCCTTGTGGCTCACGCAGGCTGCTCTTCCACTGATGCGCACCCAGGGCAGCGGTCACATCGTTCAGATCTCGTCGACCGGCGGAGTCGGTGCCATGCCCCTGCTCGGGCTCTACAACGCCGCGAAGTGGGGTCTCGAGGGGTTTACCGAATCCTTGGCGGGCGAGGTGAGCTCGATGGGTGTTCGAGTCACCCTCGTTGAGGTTGGTGCCATGAATACCCAGTGGGCGACCTCGGGGATGCAGTTCAGTGCACCAATTCCCGCGTATGACGAGCTGCGCGAACGACTCTTTGGAACCGCCGTCGTGCCATGGCCAAGTGAGCCTGGGGCCACGGGCGGCGGGTCGTCGCCGGAGGCCATCGCCGAGGGGATCCTTGCCCACGTCACAGCACCAGAAGGGCCCCTGCGGCTGGTCCTCGGCGAGGGAGCCGCCGACCAGATCCGCATGGTCCTCGATCAACGCCAGCAGGACTATGCAGGTCAGCCGGGATTCCAGGTCGACCACTGACCGGCGTCGAACAGTCGGCTGCGTTCATCGACTGAGCGGAGTCGTTCAGGCTGGCCCTCAGCGGCGGACCGCTCCACGTTCGCAGTCGCGTCATGTATTGCCCGGAAGGCAGGCCACTTCGGTGGCCTGCCTTCCCGCTCTGAGGAGGACTTATCAGCCACGCCAACGCGGCTCTGACACCACGTCACCGCCTGAAGGTCGCTCGTCTCGTTCTCGAGGACGGGTGGCCGATCAGCGAGGTCGCCGCCCGCTTCCAGGTGTCCTGGCCGACCGTGAAGCGATGGGTTGACCGCTACCGGGCCGGCGAGTCCATGCAGGACCGGTCGTCACGCCCAAGATCGTCGCCGAACAAGACCGCGAAGACGGTGTCAAAGCGGTGCGTGAGCCTACGAATGCGACTGCGGGAAGGACCCGTTCAGCTCGCTTCCCGACTCGACATCGCACCCTCCACCGTGCATCGCATCCTCACCACGGCGCGCCTGAACCGGCTGTCCTACGTCGACCGGGCCACCGGTGAACCCGTCCGCCGGTACGAGCACCCCCACCCCGGGGGGACTGCTGCACGGATAGGTGACATCTGATCTGTGGCGTCGAGGGACGCTGCTGGAAGGATGGACACCGTGCCCAAGCCCTACCCCAAAGAGTTTCGTGACGATGTCGTGCGGGTCGCTCGCAACCGTGAGCCGGGTCAGCAGTTGAAGCAGATTGCTGCTGACTTCGGGATCAGCGAGTCGTGCCTGACCAACTGGCTCAAACGCGCCGACGTCGAGGACGGCACCGCGCCGGCCGTGACGAGTGAGCAGGCAGCCGAGCTGCGTGAGCTCAAGCGCCGTAACCGATTGCTGGAGCAAGAGAACGAGGTGTTGCGGCGCGCGGCGGCGTACTTGTCGCAGGCGAACCTCCCCCGAAAATGATGTTCTCGCTCGTCCGCGAGCTGGCTGGCAAGGGAGCCCGGATCCGGGTGCCTGTGTCGGTGACGTGCCGGGTGCTGAAGTTGTGTCGTACGCAGTACTACCGGTGGCTCACGTCCCCGGTCACCGCCTCCGAGCTGGCCTGGGCGCATCGCGCGAACGCGTTGTTCGACGCCCACCGTGATGACCCCGCCTTCGGGTACCGATACCTCCACGAGGAAGCCGCCGACGCCGGGAAGGGCATGTCGGCTCGCACGGCGTGGCGGATCTGCTCAGCGAACGCCTGGTGGTCGATCTTCGGGAAGAAGCGCTCGGCTCGGCCCGTCCGCGGCCCGGACCACCGGTGCACGATGACCGGCTCGCGGTCGAGGGCGAGGCGGGCCGCGTCCGCCACGACTTCACCAGCGCGGCGGCACCGAATCGGGTGTGGCTGACCGACATTACTGAGCACTGGACCGGTGAGGGCAAGCTGTACCTCTGCGCGATCAAGGACGCCTGCTCCGGGCGGATCGTGGGCTACAGCATCGACTCACGGATGACGTCGCACCTGGCTGTCACGGCGTTGAACTCAGCCGTCGCGCGCCGCGCCGCTGACGGCGTCGATGTGGCCGGGGGCATCGTGCACAGCGACCGAGGCTCGCAATCTCGAAGTCGAAGATTCGTCCACCGCCTGGGCCGCCACCAGCTCGTCGGGTCCATGGGACGGGTCGGTGCCTGCCTGTTAACCGGCTAATCGCGTCGGGTGAGGTCGCTGACCTGCGTGTTCGGGCGTAGGGATGAGGCATGAGTGGTGTTGCGGCAGTAGTCCTGGTGCGTGACGAGGCGCGGTCGTGGCGGTTGACCAGCTCGGACCCGCGGGTGGTCGCGGACGCTAACGCGTATCTGGGGTATCTGGCAGATCGGGGCTACTCACCCGCGACGATCCGCACGTACGGGTACGGGTTGCTGGCCTTCACCCGCTGGCTGGCCGCGACGGGCCGCTCGGTCGAGCAGGTCGACACCAACGCCGTCCTCGCGTTCTTGTCCGCGTGCCGCGACGAGCACGTCGCGGGGCGGGCGGGCCCGAACGTGGTGGATCTGAACGGGCAACGTGTCGATCGCCTGGCCCCGTCCTCGATCAACCTGCGCCTGGCCGCAGTCAGTGGCCTGTACGAGTTCCTCGGCATGCGTGACCCCGCCCGGGTGTCCCCGATCCCCAAGGGCCGCGCCTCGTCGTGGTTCGCGCCAGGGGAACGCTCGGGCCTGCTCGGTCACACGAAACGCCGCCCTGCACCGCGTTCGCGTCTTCGGGTGCGTACCCCGCGACGACTTCCCCGCGCCATGTCCGCGGCCGAGTGCACGGCCCTGCTGGACAGCCTGCACTCGCGGCGGGACCTGGCCATGGCCGGTCTGATGCTGTACTGCGGGCTGCGTTCGTGCGAGGTGTTGTCCCTGGCCGTGACCGATGTCGACATCGGCGGCCGGTGGCTGACGGTGCATGGCAAAGGCGCCAAGGACCGTCGAGTTCCCCTGGACGAGGACGTCGCCGCGATGATCAACGCCTACCTGCTCACCGAACGCCCCGACACGACCACGTCCGCGTTGTTCGTCGTCGCCAAGGGGGCCAACCGTGGCCGTCCGTTGACACCGGCCGGCCTGCGATCGGTGTTCCGTTACCACCGCGCGACCGCGGACGTTCCCGCCGCAGCACCCCACGCCTTTCGACACACCTTCGGGACAGCTTTGGCCCAAGCCGGTGTCGACCTGGCTGTGATGCAAGCCCTCCTCGGGCACGCCCACGTCGACACCACTGCCCGGTACATCCACCTGGCACCCACCCACGTGAAAGCCGAATACGATGCCGCCCGCAGCCGCGCACGCCACACCTGACCCCACCGACCGCCCCGGCGCAAGCCCGGCAAACGCGTGTCCCGCCGGCACGGCGAACGAACCGGCGGCTGTGGTGCTCGCTGCGTACGAGGAGCACCTCGCCGCGACCGGGCGGGGCAACCCCGCCTACACGACCGCGGCGCGAGGCTTCCTTCGCCGCTGGCCGCACCCGCTCGACTGGACACTCGAGTCCTTGGACGTGCAGTTGTCCGCCGGGACGGCCACGCGCCCCTTCATCACCTTCCTGCTCGTCACCGGCCGCATCAACCCCGGCTGGGACTACCTGGTGCACCGCAAGCTCTCCTCGATCTGGCGCGACGTGCCCGGCACCCGCATCGGAACCGACCTGCAGGAGTTCATCACCACGGCCCGCGCCCAGGGATACACCCAACGCACCGCGTCGGCCATGGCCAGTCAGGTCCTGGCCAGGTTGCTGTTCGCGACCGGGAAACGTCTGCACGACCTATCCGAGGAGGACTTCGTCGCCCTGGCCATCGCGGGTCGTGATCGTGAACGGGACACCGGGCGGACGTGGAAGCACTACCGCGGGGCCGCGACCGCGACACGGGCCGTGCTGTTCCACATGGGGGTCCTGCCCGCCCTGCCACCGCCCGCGCAGTCGCGCTGGTCCTACGAACGACGCCTCGCAGCAGTGCCGGACCCGATGAAGTCGATCATCATCGCCTACCTGCACCGCAAGGCCGTGACCTGCAAAGAAGGGACCGTGTCCAGCCTGGCGACCCGCCTGACCGGGTTCGCGACCTACGTCACCGGCATCGACGCGACCCTCACCCCGGACCGCCTGGACCGATGCACCCACATCGAACCCTGGATGACATCCCTGACGACCACCCGCAGCACCACCAGCGCAGCGATCATCACCCGCGCGGACCAAGCACGCCGGATCCTGGCCGTCAGCAACTTCCTGTCCGACATCACCGAGTGGGGATGGCCCACCGCCCCCACCCGAAAACTGCTGTACCGCAGCGACATCCCACGCCTTCCTCAACCCCTGCCCCGGTTCCTGGCCCCCGACGCGGACCGGCGACTGCAACAAGCACTCGAGGACTCCCCGAACCGACTCGCAGCCGACGCCCTGCTGCTGCAACGCGCGTGCGGGCTACGCATCGGCGAGCTGCTCGACCTCGAGCTCGACGCCGTCATCGACGTCCCTACTGCCGGGTCCTGGCTCAAGATCCCCCTCGGCAAACTCGACACCGAACGCATGGTCCCCATCGACCCCGACATCCTGGCCCTGCTCGACCGCATCACCGCCACCCGCAGCCCTGGGCGACCCATCCCGCACCCACGCACCGGGCGACCCGCGGACTTCCTGTTCACCGCCCACGGACGCCGACTCGGACAAAATGAACCGCCCCGGGTTCAGTG
>NZ_DCYC01000037.1:17238-39782 GCF_002330965.1 Arsenicicoccus sp. UBA2120 | reverse complement strand
CCCAGTCCTCCGGGGCCCCGCGGTGGGGGGGGGCGAGATCGATCAGTTGGGTCGAGGGTGCGTCAGTCGGGGGGTGAGGTGTGTCGGGGGGGTGACAGCGTTCGCCAAGGTCGACCCGCCATGATGGAGGCATGAGTGCCCGCACATCCTCGTCCGTCCTGCAACCGCTCGCCGTGACCTGGGAGTCGGCGTGGACCTGGGCTCAGGGGGCACCCCTCACGATCGTCGCGATCATCCTGGGGGCCATCGCGACCCGGTGGCTGGTCCACCGCGCCATCAACGGATTCGTCAACGGGCTCCTGCTGCGGTCCGAGCGCGTGGAGGCCGCTGCGGTCAACGTCACCCGGGTCGACACCGCCGAGCTCCCGATCATCCGCCGCCAGGCGCGCAAGGCCGCCAAGATCTTCAGCGACCCCAGCATCGTCAGCAGCGCGCGCCAGGAGCAGCGGGTGCGGACGCTCGGCGCCGTCCTGCGCTCGGTCACGACGGTCACCGTCGCCTTCGTCGCGGCGCTGATGGTCGGCGACGAGCTGGGCTTCAACATGGCCCCGCTGCTCGCCTCGGCCTCGGTCGGCGGCGTCGCGCTCGGCTTCGGCGCGCAGAGCCTGGTCAAGGACTACCTGTCGGGGATGTTCATGATCATCGAGGACCAGTATGGCGTCGGCGACGTGGTCGACACCGGCGAGGTCATCGGCACGGTGGAGGACATCTCCTTGCGGCTCACGACGATCCGCGACTTCAACGGGGTGATCTGGTACATCCGCAACGGCGAGATCCTGCGCATCGCCAACCGCTCCCAGGGGTGGTCCACCGCCCTCGTCGACATCCCCGTCCCCGTCACCGAGTCCATGGAGAAGGTCATGCCGATCATCTCGCGCGCCATCCGCGGCATGGACAAGGAGGAGGACTGGTTCGGCAAGATCATCGAGCAGCCCGAGGTGGGTGGCGTCGAGTCGATCGTGGGCGGCGTCGCGACGGTCCGCATCATCGTCAAGTGCGCACCCAACGAGAACGTCCCGGTCGGCCGCGAGGTCCGGTCGCGGGTCATGGCGCAGCTCGGCGCCAGCGGGATCTCGCTGCCGACCATGCCGACCTTCGGTCCCGGCGTGCTGCCCGGAGGCGGCGGGAGCACCGCCAAGTGAGCGGGTGGGAGAGACTGGCGCGGTGACGTTCTACGACGAGGTCGGTGGCGCAGCCACGTTCGAGCAGCTGGTGCGCGAGTTCTATCGCGGCGTGGCCGGCGACCCCGAGCTGCGGGCGCTCTATCCCGAGGAGGACCTCGGCCCGGCGGAGGTCCGGCTGCGGATGTTCCTCGAGCAGTACTGGGGCGGGCCCACGACCTACTCCGAGCAGCGCGGCCACCCGCGCCTGCGGATGCGGCACGTGCCCTTCGCCGTGACCCCGGACATGCGCGACCGCTGGCTGCACCACATGCTCGCCGCCGTCGACACCCTCGACCTGGACGAGACGCACGACCTGCTGCTGCGCGACTACCTCGTGCGGGCGGCGCACTCGCTGGTCAACCGCCTCGCCTGACGCGGTCGTCGAGCCCCTGCGGCAGGGCATCGCGGTGCAAGTTCTTGCAGATGTTGCAGTCGATTTCACACGGGCGCGACGATGCCTCAGCATGGATGGGTGACCCCCGACAACGCCGTCTCTGCCGCCATCCCAGCCACCGACGTCGCCGCCTGGTGGCGGCACGCCGTCATCTACCAGGTCTATCCCCGCTCCTTCGCCGACGCCGACGGCGACGGCATGGGTGACCTGGCCGGCGTGACCGGCAAGCTGCCCTACCTGCGCGACCTCGGCGTCGACGCGGTTTGGCTCTCCCCCTTCTACACCTCCCCGCAGGCCGACGCGGGCTACGACGTCAGCGACTACCGCGACGTGGACCCGCGGTTCGGCTCGCTGGCCGACGCCGAGCAGCTGGTCGCGCGCGCCCACGAGCTCGGCATTCGCGTCGTCGTCGACCTCGTGCCCAACCACACCAGCGACGAGCACGCGTGGTTCCAGGCCGCGCTCGCCGCGGGCCCCGGCTCCCCCGAGCGGGCCCGCTACATCTTCCGCGACGGCCATGGCGAGCAGGGCGAGCTGCCGCCCACCAACTGGCGATCGGTCTTCGGCGGCTCCGCGTGGACCCGGGTCACCGAGTCCGGCGGCGAGCCGGGCCAGTGGTACCTCAACCTGTTCGACTCCAAGCAGCCCGACCTCGACTGGGAGCACCCCGAGGTGCGCGAGGAGTTCCACGACATCCTGCGCTTCTGGCTCGACCGCGGCGTCGACGGCTTCCGCGTGGACGTGGCGCACGGCCTGGCCAAGGACCCGAGCTTTCGCGACTGGGACGCCCACACCGAGATGATCTCGGGTGACGGCGAGGCCCGCCCCACCAACGCCAGCCCCTACTGGGACCAGGACGGCGTCCACGACATCTATCGCGGGTGGCGCCGCGTCCTCGACTCCTACAACCCCGAGGGCGACCCCCAGCGCGACCGGATCCTGTGCGCCGAGGCCTGGGTGTCCCCGATCGAGCGGCTCGTGGCCTACACCCGGCCAGACGAGATGCACCAGGCGTTCAACTTCGACTTCCTGGACTCCCCCTGGCGCGCAACCGATCTCGTCGAGCGCATCACGCGCTCCCTCGAGGCGGCGCAGAGCGTCGGCGCCCCCACGACCTGGGTCCTGTCCAACCACGACGTCGTGCGGCACGCGACGCGGCTCGGCTATCCCGTCGGCTCGCCCCGCATGAACGGCATCGACGCGACCTGCCCCCAGCCGGACGCCGACCTCGGCCTGCGGCGGGCCCGGGCTGCCACGGCGCTCATGCTGGCGCTGCCCGGTTCGGCATACCTCTATCAGGGCGAGGAGCTCGGGCTCCCCGACCACACGACCCTGCCGGACGAGCTGCGCGAGGACCCCGCGCACCACCGCACCAAGGGCACCCCCGAGGCCGAGATCGGTCGCGACGGCTGCCGCATCCCCCTCCCCTGGGTCGGGGGTGCGCCCGGCAACGGGTTCGGTCCCTCGGAGCGCACCTGGCTCCCCCAGCCCGACGCGTATGCCGCCCTCGCGGCGAACCTCCAGGCGGGGAAGCCGGGCTCGACGCTCGAGCTCTATCGCGCGCTGCTCGCCACCCGCCGCGAGCTCGACCTCGGCGTCGGCGTCCTGCACTGGCAGCAGGGGTATGGCGAGGACGTGGTCGCCGTCGTCAACGAGCGCGGCACGGACCGGCTGCTGGTCCTCGCCAACCTCGGCGAGGAGCCGGTCGCGCTGCCCGACGGGACCGAGGTCGTCGTGGCCAGCGGCCCGCTGACCCCCGAGGGGCTCGTCCCGACCGACACCACGGTCTGGGCGCGCACCCGCTGACGACGGTCGGGTGCACGCCCCCTGACGACGGTCGGGTGCGTCACAGATCTTCGGGTTCTCGCCCGAAGATCTGTGACCTGCCCGAGTCGTCGCCCCGCGCGTCGTAGGTTGGCCCCGTGAAGGCTGAGCAGTTCCCGTACTTCGACGCTCCCCGGCCGCTGGCCCTGGCCCACCGCGGTGGCGCCGCCTACGCGCCCAACCACGGGCGGGAGAACACGTTGGCGGCCTTCCGCACCGCCTACGACCTGGGCTACCGCTATCTCGAGACGGACGTCCACGCCACCCTCGACGGGCAGGTCGTCGCGTTCCACGACGGGCGGCTGGACCGGGTCACCGACCGGCGCGGCGCGATCGCGGACCTGCCGTGGGACTACGTGCAGCAGGCGCGGATCGCGGGCGAGTCCGTCCCGCTGCTCACCGAGCTGCTCGAGGAGCTGCCGGACGCGAGGTTCAACATCGACATCAAGTCGCCGGGCGCGGTCGTCCCCACCGCGCAGGTGCTGCTGCAGGCCGGCGCGCTGCATCGCGTCTGCGTCGGGTCCTTCTCCCAGCGCCGGCTGCGCCACGTGCGCGAGCTGCTCGGGCCACGCCTGGCGACGGCCGCCGGTGGCGCGGGGGTGGCCAGCCTGCGGTTCCTGCCGCGCCTGGTGACCCAGTGGCTCAGCACCCCGGCACCGGTGCTGCAGATCCCCCGCACCTACACCCTCGCCGGGCGGTCGGTCGAGCTCGTGACCCCGGCGCTCGTGGAGGCGGCCCACCGGCGCGGCAAGCACATCCACGTCTGGACGATCGACGACGCGCAGGAGATGCACGAGCTGCTGGACCTCGGGGTGGACGGTCTGGTCAGCGACGCCATCGACACCCTGCGCTCGGTCCTGGTCGAGCGCGGCGCGTGGCAGGAACCACCCCGTGGCCCCGTTACCGTGGAGCGGTGAGCCCCGCCGAGACACCGACCACGCAGGGACCGATGGGGCCGGCATACCGGCTGGTCACGATCGTCATGATCGCCCAGGTGACCCTCGTCGCCTTCGAGTCGATGGCCGTCACGACCGCGATGCCGGCGGTCGCCGCCGAGCTGGACGCGGTGCGGTCCTACGGCCTGGCCTTCTCGCTGTTCCTGTCCGCGCAGCTGCTCGGCACGGTGCTGTCGGGGACCTGGACCGACCTGCGCGGGCCGCTGCCCGCCACCCTGGTGGGCCAGGCCGGGCTCGCGATCGGCTCCCTGATCGCGGGGATGGCCGACAGCTTCGCCGTCCTGCTCGTCGGGCGGATGATCGCCGGGCTGGGGGGCGGCCTGCTCGTCGTCGCGCTCTACGTCATGATCGGTCGCGCCTACCCGGAGTCCTTGCGGCCCAAGGTCTTCGGCTGGGTGTCGGCCGCCTGGGTGCTGCCCGCCATCGTCGGCCCGCTGCTCGCCGCCTGGCTCACCGAGGCGCTGTCCTGGCGCTGGGTCTTCCTCGTCGTCGTGCCACCGATCCTGGTCACCGCCGTCCTCACCTGGTCGCGCCGCGCCACGGTGTCGCCCCCCGGGCACGTGGGCTCGGGCCGCGAGCGCAGCACGCACCGGCGAGCCGCCGTGGCGGGAGCCCTGGTCGCCGTGGCCGCCGGTGTCCTGCAGTGGGGCTCGCAGCACGTCGAGCCCTTCCAGCTCCTCCCCGTCGCCCTCGCGGCGGCCGGTCTGGTCGTCGTGGCCGTCGTCGCGCCGAGGCTCGTCCCGCAGGGAACCGTCCGCCTGGCCCGGGGCCTCCCGTCCGTCACCATGTCGCGCTTCCTGCTGGCGGCGGCGTTCAACGGCGCCATCACCTTCATCCCCCTGATGCTCGTCAACGAGCGCGGCACCAGCAGCACCGTGGCCGGGGTCATGCTCACGCTCGGCTCCCTCGGCTGGTCCGTGGGTGCGGCGCTGCAGGGACGAGATGCCTTCGTGCGCGACAGGTTCCGCCTGCTCGGCGCCGGCGGGGCGTCGCTCGCCGTCGGCCTGCTGGGGCTCGCCGCCATCGCCGGCCTCGGGCTGTCGGAGTGGTTCGTGCCCGTCGCCGCCAGCGCCATGGGCGTCGGCATGGGCCTGGCCATGTCCACGGTCTCGGTGCTCGGGCTCGACCTCACGCCCATCGAGCGGCACGGCGAGGTCTCGTCCTCGCTGCAGCTCGCGGACACGCTCGGCTCCGCGCTCGGCGTGGCGCTGACGGGCGCCGTCTTCGCCGGGCTGCACCGCTCGCCGGGCGAGGACGGAGCGGCCTACACGCTGATCTGGGTGCTCTGCGCGACCTCGGCCGCGCTGGTGGTCCTGGCCGGCTCGCGGGCCCGCCCGGTCGACGTTCAGCGCGCGAGGACGTGACCCACCGGCACGGACAGCCGCAACCACCGGCCGCAGCGGTGCAGCGTGCCCGCCTCTCCCGTGAGGAAGCCCAGGGCGTGCGCCCCGAAGGCCAGCCCCGACGGGATGCCCTCGGCCTCAGCCGCTGCCATCGGCCGGGCCCACACCGCGTGCCGCAGCTCGGCGACGGCGAGGGCCCCGGCGCCGCTCCCCACTCCGCGCGCGACGTCGGCGATGCCCGCCTGCGCCGCGTCGTGCAGCTCGGCGCTGGTCACCCGCCCGATCGGCACCCAGCCGGCGCGCGGGGCGCTCTGCCCGGCCCAGGGCGCGCGGACCTCGGTCGGCGGCACCGCGAGGCGGGTCCCCTGGTCGTGGGCGAACCGGTCCAGGAGCGAGCCCAGCGAGACGGTGACGTCGAGGTCGGCGGGCTCCGCGAGACGCATCGTGCGCAGACCCATCACGAGTCCCTCTGCCGCCAGCCCGGACCCGGGCAGGACCGCGGCATACGCAGCCAGCACGGTCCCCTGGGCCTGCAGCCGCATGGCGCCCTCGCGGTCCGCCGCGGCGGCCCGGGCGACGAAGGTGCGCAGGTCCGAGGCGGTCCCCGCGTCGACCAGGGCGAGCGTGCCGGTCACCGGCGCCGCCTCAGGTCGACCGGCTCGCCGAGGTACTGTCCCAGCGTCTCGCGCTGCTCGGGGGTCATGCGACGGGGGCGGGCACCGGCGAAGTCGTACATCACCATCGTCGACTCGGCCCGCGCGTAGACCTGGTCCCCGACGCTCTCGGGGTCCCGCATCACGTAGCCGAGGTCGTAGGACGCTCCCGCGAGCCGCGTCACCCACATGTCGACGGCGACCGGGGCGTGCCGGAACTCCAGCGGCCGGAGGTACTCGATCTCGCTGCGGGCCACCAGGACTCCGCGACCGAGCACCGGGTCGTGGTTGCCGAACCACGCGCGGAAGGCCTCGACGCGAGCCTCCTCCAGGAGCCGGAGGTACTCCACGTTGTTGACATGGCCGTAGGCGTCCATGTCGCTCCACCGGAGCGGCACGGCGACGCGATAGAGGCTCGTCGGGCGGGGGTCGCTGGGGGCGTCGGGCATGGGCCCATCATCACGCACGGCCGGGTCTGTCGGCCCTGGCGTCTAGCGTGTGGGCATGACCAGCAACCAGGCCCGTATGCCGAGCGCGCCCGCCGTCGACGTGGACACCGAGGCCGTGCGCGGGGACGCCACGGCGGCGCTGCGACGCCTGGTCGGGCGCGAGGACGTGGACTTCCGCGACGGCCAGCTCGAGGCGGTGGCGGCGCTGGTGTCGGCGCGCCAGCGCGTGCTCGTGGTGCAGCGCACGGGCTGGGGCAAGTCGGCGGTGTACTTCGTGGCGACGTCGCTGCGGCGCGCGGCGGGGGCGGGGCCGACGATCATCGTGTCGCCGCTGCTGGCACTCATGCGCGACCAGATCGCGGCGGCCCAGCGCGCCGGCGTGCGGGCGGTGACCATGAACTCGGCCAACGCCGACACCTGGGGCGAGGTCGCCGCGGCCCTGGCGGCGGACGAGGTCGACGTGCTGCTGGTGAGCCCGGAGCGGCTCAACAACCCTCGCTTCCGGGACGAGCAGCTCCCCGGGCTGGCCGCCCGGTGCGGCCTCCTGGTCGTCGACGAGGCGCACTGCGTCAGCGACTGGGGTCACGACTTCCGCCCGGACTACCGCCGCATCAAGGACCTGCTCACCGAGCTGCCCACCGACGTGCCGGTGCTGGCGACCACCGCCACGGCCAACGCGCGCGTGGTGTCCGACGTGGCCGAGCAGCTCGAGGTGGGTGGCCACGAGGTCCTGACCGTGCGCGGCTCGCTGGCCCGCGACTCGCTGCGGCTCGGGGTGCTGCGCCTGGGCTCGGCCGAGCAGCAGCTCGGGTGGCTCACCGCGCACCTCGCCGAGCTCCCGGGCAGCGGCATCGTCTATGCCCTGACCGTCTCGGCCGCCGAGGACGTGGCCGAGGCGCTGCGCCAGGCCGGGCACGAGGTCCGGGCCTACACCGGGCGCACCGACCCCGCCGACCGCGAGCAGCTCGAGGGGATGCTGCGCGCCAACCAGGTCAAGGCGCTGGTCGCCACCAGCGCGCTCGGCATGGGCTTCGACAAGCCAGACCTCGGGTTCGTGGTGCACCTGGGCTCCCCCAGCTCGCCCGTCGCCTACTACCAGCAGGTCGGCCGCGCCGGTCGCGGTGTCGCACGCGCCGACGTCCTGCTGCTGCCGTCCGCCTCCGACCGCGACATCTGGTCCTACTTCGCGAGCGCCTCAATGCCCCGGCCCGAGCAGGCCGACGCCGTGATCGCGGCGTTGTCCGCCTCGGACCGTCCGATGTCGACGGCCGCCCTCGAGACGGTGGTCGACGTCCGCCGCACCCGGCTCGAGCTGCTGCTCAAGGTCCTCGACGTCGACGGCGCGGTCCGCCGGGTCCAGGGTGGCTGGACGGCCACCGGGGCGCCGTGGACCTACGACGCGGAGCGCTACGCACGCGTCGCCGAGGCCCGCGAGCGCGAGCAGGACCTGATGCTCGCCTACCAGCGCGGCGAGGAGTGCCGCATGGCCTTCCTCCAGCGCGTGCTCGACGACCCCACGGCCGCGCCGTGCGGCCGGTGCGACGTCTGCGCGGGGCCGTGGTATCCCGAGGGGGTGCCCGAGGGCGCCGTCGTCGAGGCCCGCACCCGGCTCGACCGGCCGGGGGTGCTCGTGGAGCCCCGCGCCCAGTGGCCGAGCGGGATGCCGCGCCTGGGCGTCGAGGTCAAGGGACGGATCGCGCCCGCCGAGCAGGTGGAGCCCGGCCGGGCGCTGGCACGGCTCACGGACCTGGGGTGGGGGCAGCGCGTGCGCACGCTGCTCGCGGCCCCGGACGCTCCGGTCGACGAGGCGCTCCTGCGGGGGTGCGTGCCGGTGCTGCGCGACTGGGGCTGGGCCGAGCGGCCGTTCGCGGTGACGTGGATCCCCTCGCGATCACGACCACAGCTCGTCGAGTCCCTCGCCCGAGGGCTCGCGTCGATGGGGCGGATGGTCGACCTCGGACCGATGGAGCTCGTCGACGGCGGCCCGATCGGCGACCGGGGAGGCAACAGCGCCTATCGCCTCGCGGGCGTGTGGGACCGGGTGCAGGCCGGAGCGATGGTCCGCGACCAGCTCGAGCTGAGCCCCGGGGCAGTCCTGCTCGTCGACGACCTGGTCGACTCCCGCTGGACCATGACCGTGGCGGGGCGGGCCCTGCGTGAGGCGGGCGCCACGAGCGTGCTGCCGTTCGCCCTGGCCGTCTCGGGGTGAGCCGGCCAGGGCGGCCGGGTCACCAGCGGTGCGCGACGTCCACGACGACCCGGTTGTTGGCGCCCGGGCCCTTGACGACGAAGACGCGGTAGGGCAGGCGAGCCCGGGTCACGATGCCGACGGCCTCGACACCGTCCACCTTGCCGGCATAGACGACGCCCCGGACGGTGGAGAAGCTCGTCGGCAGCGCCTGGCCGGGCTTGACCCCCACGGGCACCAGGTTGGTGCGCGAGCCCACGGCGATAACCTGCGGCGACCGGGCGGTGCCGACGTAGCCCGCGACGGTGGCTCCCGTGCGGCCCTTGAGCTCGAAGACCACGCGGTCGTAGCACGCGTGGTGCCCGGTGCGGAGGTCGACGGCGGGTGTGCCGGTGACCGGGCTGGACAGGTTGATGCCCTTGTCCTGGGAGCCCCAGCGGACACGGCAGGACGTGGCCGCGTCGGCGGCGGGCAGGGTGGCGACCGAGACGGCGCCGACCGCGGCGATGGCGGTCGTGGCGGCGGCGAGGCGACGGGTGAGCGCGGACATGATGATCCCCCAGGTGACGGTGACGACGGTGTCGAGGCCGGAGACGGCTGTCGTCCGGCGCGCTCACCGTAGGCCAACGGCGAGGCACCCTGGAGGGGCTCGCCACAAACGTCCCCTGGACGTCATCTGGATGGCCCTGCGGCGGCTATCGTGCTGCAGGTGACGCCACCACAGCCGGACCCCTTCGCCGAGCTCCTCGAGATCCTCGACCTGGACCACCTCGGGACCGCGCGCATGACCGTGAGCGCCCGCACCGACGCCGGCCCCGAGTCCTTCCTCACCGAGCAGATCCTGGGCGACCCCGACCGCGAGATCTATGAGGGCATGAGCCAGTGGCAGCCCCACCGCCGCGTCTTCGGAGGGCAGGTGCTCGCTCAGGCGATCATTGCCGCCGGGCGCACCGTGGGCGCCGTAGCAGGCGGGGTGCCCCGCCCGATCCACTCGCTCCACGCCTACTTCGTGCGGCCCGGGGACGTCGCCAGGCCGATCAGGTTCTCCGTGGAGCGCATCCGAGACGGTCGGTCCTTCTCGACCCGCCGCGTGCACGCCATGCAGGAGGGCCAGGTCATCCTGTCGATGACGGCGTCCTTCCAGGAGCCCGCGGGCGGGCTGGACCACCAGGACGCGATGCCCGACGTGCCTGGTCCGGAGACGCTCCCGAGCGTCGCCGACAAGTACGGCCACGTCGACCATCCCGCGGCCAAGCACCTGGCCCACAGCCGGCCGATCGACCTGCGGCACGTGCGCGAGGACCTCTGGTCCGAGCCGGCCGCCGAGCAGGTGGCCCACCAGGAGCTGTGGCTGCGCGCCGTCGGCACGCTGCCCGACGACCCGCTGGTGCACGCGGCCGTGATGGCCTACGCCAGCGACTACGCCCTGCTCGAGCCCATCATCCGGCGCCACGGGATCGCGTGGATCGACCGGCGGCTGCGGGCCGCCAGCCTTGACCACGCCATGTGGTTCCACCGGCCGGCTCGGGCGGACGAGTGGATGCTCTACACGCAGTACTCCCCCAGCGCGCAGGGTGGTCGCGGTCTCGGGATGGGCCGGATGTTCACGCCCGGCGGCTCGCTCGCCGCCACGGTGGCCCAGGAGGGCATGCTGCGGCTCAAGGGCTGAGCCGCCCCGGCTCCCGCGGCTGCAGCGGGTCGGCGGGTCAGCGCGGGATGTTGCGCAGGTTGGCCCGGGCCATGTCCACCATCTTGCCGACGCCGCCGTCGAGCACGGTCTTGGTGGCTGCGGACGCGAAGCCCGTCACCTGCTCGAGGGTGATCTCGGGCGGGATCGACAGCGCGTTGGGGTCGGTCACGACGTCGACGAGCACGGGTCCGGGCGTGGCAAGAGCCCGGCTCAGACCCTCGCGGACGTCCTTGGGGTCGGTGATGCGGATACTCGTGATGCCGCAGCCCTGGGCGATGGCGGCGTAGTCCACGTGCGCGCGGTCCGTGCCGTAGTCCGGGAGGCCGTCCACGAGCATCTCGAGCTTGACCATGCCGAGCGTGGAGTTGTTGAACACCACGATCTTGACGTCCAGCTGGTGCTCGGCGACGGTCACCAGCTCGCCCATCAGCATCGACAGCCCGCCGTCGCCGGACATCGAGATCACCTGGCGCCCGGGCTGGCTCGCGGCAGCGCCGATCGCGTGCGGCAGGGCGTTGGCCATCGTGCCGTGGTGCCAGGAGCCGAGGACCCGGCGGCGCCCGTTGGGCGTCAGGTAGCGCGCCGCCCACACGTTGCACATGCCGGTGTCGACGGTGAACACGGCGTCGTCGGAGGCCAGGTCGTCCAGGATCGAGGCGAGGTACTCCGGGTGGATCGGGACCATCGTGTCCACGTCGCGCGTGTAGGCCTTGACCACCTTGTCGAGCGTCGAGGCGTGCTCCTTGAGCATCCGCTGCAGGAAGCGCCCGTCCCGCTCGCGCCCGAGCATCGGCAGCAGGGCCTCGATGGTCGCGTCCACGTCCCCCTCGACCGCCAGGGACAGCGTGGCGCGACGCCCCAGGCGCTCGCCATACCGGTCGACCTGCACGATCACCGTGTCCTGCGGCAGGAACTGGTCGTAGGGGAAGTCGGTGCCAAGGAGCAGGACGAGGTCGGCCTGGTCCATCGCCTCGGCGCACGCGCCGTAGCCGAGCAACCCGCTCATGCCGACGTCGTAGGGGTTGTCGAACTGGATCCACTCCTTGCCGCCGAGGGCGTGGCCGACGGGTGCCTTCAGCGCGTCGGCCAGCGCCATGACCTGGTCGTGGGCGCCGCGCACCCCGGCCCCGACGAAGAGCATGGGCTTCTTGGCCCGGTCGAGCAGGCGAGCCAGGTCCGTGACCACCGCAGGGTCCGGGACGTGGCGCGGCGGACGCTCCGAGGTGTGACCGAGGGCGGGGGCCTCGACAGCAGGCTCCTCGGCGACGTCGCCCGGCAGGACCAGGACCGAGACGCCGCTGCGGGCGATGGCGGTCTGGGTGGCGATGTGCAGGATCCGGGCGGCCTGGCGAGGGCTGTTGGCAACCTCGGCGTAGTGGCTGCACTCCGCGAACAGCTGCTCGGGGTGGGTCGCCTGGAAGAAGTAGGTGCCGATCTGCGGCGACGGGATGTGGCTCGCGATGGCCAGGACCTTGGCGCCGCCGCGGTTGGCGTCGTAGAGGCCCTGGACGAGGTGGGTGTTGCCGGGGCCGCAGGACGCCGCGCAGACGGCGAGCCGGCCGGTGAGGCGGGACTCGGCGGCGGCGGCGAAGGCGGCGGCCTCCTCGTTGTGGACCGCGAAGAACGAGATCTCACCATCCCGGCGGATGGCGTCGGTGACGGGGTTGAGGCTGTCCCCCACGAGCCCGTAGATGCGTTGCACCCCAAGGGACTTCAGGTGAGCGACGAGCTGGTCGGCGACGGTGGGCTTGGCCATGCACGAACCTCCTGGGAGTAGGACGGTCGGCGTCGCGGACGTGCGGCGTCCTCCTCCCCCTACCCCGCCCCGCGAGCCTTCATCGCCCACGGCGCGGACCATCTCGTATGCCGAGAGCCGCACCCCGGACGCCCGGAAGCGGGCTCGGGGTGCGGCTCTCGCGCGACCGCGGAGGTCAGTCGCGCGTCAGCTTGCGGTAGGTGACGCGGTGCGGACGGGCGGCGTCCTCGCCAAGGCGCTCGATCTTGTTCTTCTCGTAGGCCTCGAAGTTGCCCTCGAACCAGTACCACGCCGAGGGGTCCTCCTCGGTGCCCTCGTAGGCCAGGATGTGCGTCGCGACGCGGTCGAGGAACCACCGGTCGTGGCTGATGACCACGGCGCAGCCGGGGAACTCCAGCAGGGCGTTCTCGAGGGAGCCGAGGGTCTCGATGTCGAGGTCGTTGGTCGGCTCGTCGAGCAGCAGCAGGTTGCCGCCCTGCTTGAGGGTGAGCGCGAGGTTGAGGCGGTTGCGCTCGCCACCGGAGAGGATCCCGGCCTTCTTCTGCTGGTCCGGGCCCTTGAACCCGAACTGCGAGACGTAGGCGCGCGACGGGATCTCGACCTTGCCGACCTGGATGTAGTCGAGGCCGTCAGACACGACCTCCCAGAGGTTCTTGTCGGGGTCGATCCCGGCGCGGCTCTGGTCGACGTAGGAGATGTCGACGGTGTCACCGACGCGGACGCTGCCGGAGTCGGCCTCCTCCAGGCCGACGATGGTCTTGAACAGCGTCGTCTTGCCGACGCCGTTCGGCCCGATGACACCGACGATGCCGTTGCGGGGCAGCGAGAAGGACAGGCCGTCGATGAGGACCCGGTCGCCGAAGCCCTTCTTGAGGTCGTTGACCTCGATCACGGTGCTGCCGAGGCGCGGGCCCGGCGGGATCGTGATCTCCTCGAAGTCCAGCTTGCGCGTGCGGTCGGCCTCCGCGGCCATCTCCTCGTAGCGCTGCAGGCGGGCCTTGGACTTGGCCTGACGGCCCTTGGCGTTGGAGCGGACCCACTCGAGCTCGCTGCGGAGTCGCTTCTGGAGCTTCTGGTCCTTCTTGCCCTGCACCTCGAGGCGCGCGGCCTTGGACTCGAGGTACTTGGAGTAGTTGCCCTCGTAGCCGTAGAGGCGGCCGCGGTCGACCTCGCAGATCCACTCCGCGACGTTGTCCAGGAAGTACCGGTCGTGCGTGACGGCCAGGACGGCGCCGGGGTAGGACGCGAGGTGCTGCTCCAGCCACAGCACCGACTCGGCGTCGAGGTGGTTGGTGGGCTCGTCGAGGAGCAGCAGGTCGGGCTTGGACAGCAGCAGCTTGCACAGGGCGACGCGGCGGCGCTCACCACCGGACAGGACGGTGACGTCGGCGTCGCCGGGCGGGCAGCGCAGGGCGTCCATGGCCTGCTCGAGCTGGGAGTCCAGGTCCCACGCGTCGGCGTGGTCGATGTCCTCCTGGAGCTTGCCCATCTCCTCCATGAGGGCGTCGAAGTCGGCGCCCTCGTCGGCCATCTCGGCGGAGATCGCGTTGAAGCGGTCGACCTTGGCCTTGATCTCGCCGACACCCTCCTCGACGTTGCCGAGGACGGTCTTGTCCTCCGTCAGGGGCGGCTCCTGCAGCAGGATCCCCACGCTGTATCCCGGGGAGAGCCGGGCCTCGCCGTTGGAGGGCTGGTCCAGCCCCGCCATGATCTTGAGGATCGTCGACTTGCCGGCACCGTTGGGGCCGACGACCCCGATCTTGGCTCCGGGGAAGAACGACATCGTCACGTCGTCGAGGATGACCTTGTCACCGACGGCCTTGCGGGCCTTGGACATGGTGTAGATGAACTCCGCCATGCCCCTCAGGCTATCGGTCGCCGGCCAGGCTCAACGAATCCGTCGACGCTGGTCGCGCGGTGCTCCGGTCAGGGCCGGGCACCGCGCGACCTGCGCGTCCCTGACACCTCAGGCGAACGACGGCTCGCGCTCGGTGACGACGCCGTCGGCATCGACGTCGTAGTCCTCCGTGTCGTCGACGCCCTCGACGTGGGCGTGGGCGTCGGCACCGACGCCCGACACCGCGTCGGTGCCGTCGGGCAGCCCGCCCTCGAGCCCGCTGCCGGCGTGCCCGCCGTAGCCGTCCGCCTCGGGCAGCCCGGACGGCTCCGCACCGTCGGGCAGGGCGCCGCGGTCGTTGGCCGCCGCGACCTCGGGGTCGGCCATGCGGTCGGTGCCGGAGCTGTGGACCCCCTTGGTCACGTCGGCGAAGGCGAAGGTGAGGTCCGGGCCCACGGAGTGGGCGTCGATCTCGACGTTGGTCCCGCGGCGCTCGCCCTGCTCCCAGTCCGTGACGCGCAGGCGGCCGCGCACGATGACGCGCGTGCCCTGCTTGAGCGTCGCCGCGCAGTTCTGGCCCAGCGACCGGAAGGCCGTGACCCGGACGAAGTTGGTGTGACCGTCGCCCCAGCCGCCCTCGCGGTTGCGCTTGCGCTCGGTGCAGGCGATCCGGAAGGCGGCGAACGCGTCGCCGCCCTGGGTGAACCGCAGCTCCGGGTCGGCGCAGAGATTGCCGGTCACGGTGATCATGGTCTCGTGCATGAGGTGTCCTCCTGGTCGGGTCCTCCTCGTCGGAAGGACGTCGTGGACCCAGGGTCGGACGGGCAGGGCGCGGGTGCCAGGGCCTGCCGGCAGCCTGTGGACGACGACGCGGAATGCCGCGACGCCGCCGTCCCCTGTGGACGACGGCGCCGCTCCGGGCCGGAGCCCTGGCGATGCCTGGGCTGGCGAGCACGCTGAGCTGGCGGGCAGGGCTGGCTGAGCTGGCGGTACTCGGCTAGCCCTTGATCGCCTGGTCGAGCAGCTCGCGGGTGCGGCCGTGCCGAGCGAGCACCGCGTGCACCTCGCTGACCAGGCGCTCCTGCGCGACGTCGTGGATCGCCGCGTCGAAGCGCCGGCCGATGCCGTCGCGGCGGCGCCGGGCGCCGGCCCTGGCGATGGCCCGGCCGAGCGCCGCGAGCAGGAGCCCGAGCAGGAGGCCACCGACCAGCATGAGCAGCGGGTAGGGCAGGATCCCGACAGTGGGGGGCTCGGGCACCGGCAGCTGGGCCCAGCCGAGGCCCATCAGGACCAGCAGCCAGACCAGGCCCGCGACCGCGACGAGCGCGAACAACCACTGCAGCCCGTTGAACACGCTCCACCACAGCGGCCGTCGAGCCCGCAGCGGCACCTCGAGCACCGTCTGGTCGAGGGAGTCGACCAGGTCGTTGTCCTCGGGGGCGGCGGCCCGGTGCACGGCGTCGGCCCAGCGGGTCGGCAGGCCCTCGGAGGCCACGTCGGCCAGGTGGCGGGTGGCCAGGTCCACCGAGGCGCGGGCGGCCGGGGTTGGCGGCGGCAGCGAGGACCGGCCGATGGTGCGGCGCACGTCGGTGGCCTGGATGCCCAGGTCGTTGTCCTCCTTGAGGCGAAGCCGCTTGAGCGGGTCGGGCCGCAGCGCGTGACCCCAGCGCGTGAACGGCCATCCTGTCGTCTGCGCGGCCTCGCGACGGTAGTCCCGCTCGACCGCCTCGAGGACGACGGGCACGCCGGCCGCGCGTCCGAGGGCGGCGACCAGCTCGTCGGAGGGCCCGTCCGGGAGCTGCGGGTCGGTGGACCCCACCTCGTCGCGCAGCTCCTCCGCGGAGGCGCGCAGGTCACCCGTGAGCCGGCGCTCGGCGGCCGTGCGTGACGAGACCGCCTCCGCGAGCCGCTGCTGCAGGACGTCCAGGCCCATCCCGGTGCGGGCCGACGTGGGGATCACCTCGGCCGACGGGATCCCGTCGTCCGCGAGGATGCGGCCCAGGTCGGCGGTGCACTGCTCCACCCCCTCGGGCGACAGCCGGTCGGCGTGGTTGAGCACGACCACGGTGACCGCGTCGTGCTCCGAGAGCACCTGGATGTAGTCGTCGTGCAGGCGGGCGTCGGCATACTTCTGGGGGTCCGTGACCCACACGAAGACGTCGACCAGCTGCAGGACGCGGTCGGCCTCGGCCCGGTGCGACTGGGTGCGCGAGTCGAAGTCCGGCAGGTCGAGCAGCACGAGCCCGTCGAGGTCGGCCGCGCGCCCGTGGACGGGGTCGGTGGCGACGCGGTGGCGGGCTCCGACGCCGAGCCAGTCGAGCAGCGGCGTCGCGGGGTCGTCGCCCCACACCGCGGCGCTGGCCGTCGAGGTCGTGGGCCGGCGGGCGCCGACCCGCGAGACGTCCTCGCCGACCAGGGCGTTGAAGGTCGACGACTTCCCCGAGCCGGTGGCGCCCGCGAGCGCCACGACCGTGTGCGACCCCACGAGGGCGGTGCGCTCGCGGGTCTGGTTGACGATCCGGCGGGCCGGCGCCACCGCCTGCTCGCTGAGCTCGGCGCCGCCGGTCTGCAGCGCCTCGGCGAGGATCCGCGCGCGCTCGGTAGCGGGGAGCGCGGTCTCCTCGGTCGTGCGACGTCGCAGGATGCTGGTCATCGGGCCGCCCTCACGCTCACGGCGGCCTGGGCCAGGTCGCTCGACTGGTTGGTGTCCACCGCAACGTCGTCGACCGCCTCGAGATAGCGGCGCTCCTCGTCGGCGTACAGCGCCTGGACCCGGTCCATCAGGTCCCGGCGAGCCTTGCGGGCCAGGTCGCGCACGGCCTGGTCGCCGAAGATCGCCTCCAGGATGCGCTGCCCGAGGACGGCGGAGCCCGCGGCGATCCCGCCCTCGGCGCCCGTGAGCCCGCTGGTGTGGGTGAAGACCACGAGCATCAGCACCACGGACAGCGCGTTGACGCCGTAGGCGAGGACGCGCGCGGTCGTGCGCTTGTCCTGGCCCTCCTCGCGGATCATCGCGAGCAGGTCGGACTGCCAGTCGCGGACCAGGCGGTCGACGCGGTCGGGCAGGTCGACGGAGGACATGCCGAGCCCCGTGCGGTGCGCCAGCAGGACCTCGCCGCCGGGCGCGTTGCGCCACTGGCGACGGACGTCGGAGGCGGCCCGGTCGGCCTGGGCCTGGATGAGGGAGGCGACACCGGACTGCAGCACCTCGCCGAGCTGGTCGGCGGGCTGGGGCTGGCCCTTGACCGCGGCGGTGATCCGGTCGCGGATCCGGCCGATGCCAGACTCGATGGTGCGCAGGAACTCGCCGGTGCCCACGAACTCCTGCCAGCGGGCGAGCACCTCGCCCCGCAGGAGGGTGCCGTCGCTGACCCCGAGCTCGACCCCCTCCAGGGCGTCGTCGTAGGCCCGGTCGGCCGCGCGTCGCAGCCCCGAGGCGGCCATCTGCTGGTCGTCGCTCGCCTCGACGAGCCCCGTGACGCGGCCCGAGAGCGAGTCGAGGGCGCCCGACAGCGTGCGCCGGACGACCGTCTGGCGGGCCACGGCGTCCTCCGCGAGGGTGGCCAGCCAGCGCCGCAGCGGACCCACCTCGCGCTCGGGCAGCAGGCCGCCCTCCTCGAGGACCGTCTCGCGGACCGTGAAGATGGGGGCGCCCTCCAGCCGCTGCTCGGCCAGCATCCGCGCAAGGTCCTCGCGGACCTCCACGACGGCCTCGTCGGGCACGCGGTCCAGGACGATCGCGACCGAGGTGCCGCGGTCCCCGGCCTCGCGCAGGAGGTCCCAGGGCACGGCGTCGGCATACCGGGCCGCCGTGGTCACGAAGAGCCACAGGTCGGCGGCGTTGAGCAGCTGCCGCGACAGCTCGCGGTTGGCGGCGACCACGGAGTCGATGTCGGGGGCGTCGAGCAGGGCCAGCCCGGCGGGGAGGGAGTCCGAGGTCACCAGGCGCACCGAGCTCATGTCGTCGTCCGCGGTGCCCTGGCTGTCGCTGCGGCCGGTGAGCCGGCCGAAGCGCGGCAGGACCTTGGTGGTGAACCACTCGCGGTCCGCCTCGTGGTGCACGAGGACGGGGGCCCGGGTCGTGGGCCGCAGCACGCCGCTGCGCGACACCGTCTCGCGAACGACGGAGTTGACCAGGGTGGACTTGCCCGAGCCGGTGGACCCGCCGACGACGACCAGGAGAGGCGCGTCCAGCGCCGCCAGCCTCGGTATGACGTAGTCGTCGAGCTGGGTCACCAGGCTGGTGCGGGCGGCGCGAGCCTCGGCGGTGGAGGCCAGCTCGATCGGGAACTGCGCCCGGTCGACGACGGTCTTGAGGTGTGCCACGGCATCCGGCAGCCGGTCGTTGCCACCAGGCGCCGGGCTGTCCACCATCTCCACGAGTCCCCCACGGGTTGCGATCACGGATCGTCACCACGGCACGCACGTTCGGGCCCTGGGCGTTGCGCACATTCTGACAGGAACCTCCCCGTTTCGTCGGATCTTCGCCCTGACGAGTCCCTCCGGGGTTTCCCCTGGTGGGCTCGATACACTCCCCCGGAAGGCCGACGCGCGTGACGGACCGTGACCCGCCCGGCGTCCACACCCCACCCGTGCAGGAGCCCCCTTGTCCGCCAAGAAGAACCGCGCGAACAACGCCAAGCAGGCCGCCCGTCAGCGTGCCGCCGAGATCCGCGCCCAGCAGGAGGCGGCCGAGCGCAAGCGGCGGCTCCTCATCGCCGCCGTCACCTCCCTCGTGGTCCTCGCCATCATCGGCGCCATCGTGGCCGTGGCCGTGCTCAACAAGGACAAGCCCTCCCCCGCCGCCGCGGGTGCGGTCAAGCTCGACGCCGCCGCGCTCTCCTCGATCAACGACGTCCCCGCGACGGCCTTCGCCGCCGCGGGCGTGAGCGACCAGATCACGAACGGTCCGAAGCGGGTCAAGGACGCGCCCGCCGCCACCCGCGAGGGCAAGCCGCAGGTGCTGTACGTCGGTGCGGAGTACTGCCCGTACTGCGCCGGGCTGCGCTGGTCCACGGCGGTGGCCCTCGGGCGTTTCGGCCAGTGGACCTCCCTCACGGAGAGCAAGTCCATCCAGGAGTCCGGCCTCGACCCGCTGTCGACCGTGTCCTTCAGCCAGCAGAACCACGGCGCTGCGTACACGAGCGACACCCTGGCGTTCAACGGCTACGAGACCACAACCTCCGAGCAGCGCAACGGTCAGTACGTCAAGCTCGACACCCTCGAGGGCGAGGACGACGTGACCTTCAAGAAGTACGACTTCCCGCCCTACGTGCAGGGCAGCGGTGGCTCCATCCCGTTCCTGTCGATCGGGGGCAAGACCTTCCAGTCCGGCGGCATCTTCGACGTCCGCGTCCTCGAGGGCAAGACCACCCAGCAGATCGCGACCGCGCTCAAGGACCCGCAGGACGAGACGACCAAGCAGATCCTCCCCGGCGCCAACGTCATCACGGCCGCCATCTGCGAGCAGACCGGCAACAAGCCCGCCGACGTCTGCTCCTCCGCCCCTGTCAAGGCGGGTGCCGCCAAGATCCAGGACCACCAGTGACGTCCGGTCTGCCCGGCTGGCTGCGCTCGGGAGCGCTGCTGCTGTCGCTGGTGGGTCTGCTCGCGTCGGCCTACCTGACCTACGAGCACTTCACCGCGAGCGCGACGCTCGCCTGCCCCGAGGGCGAGGTGCTCAACTGCGCCAAGGTGACCGAGAGCCAGTACGCGACCTTCCTCGGCCTGCCCGTGGCGCTCGTCGGTCTCGCCTACTTCGTCGTCGTGACGCTGCTCTGCCTGCCGGCCGCGTGGCGTCGTGCCGACCTCGACCTGCCGCGCCTCGTCCTGCTGGGGGTCGGTGTCCTGATGGTCTTCTACCTCGTATGGGCCGAGCTGTTCGGGATCGGGGCGATCTGCCTGTGGTGCACCGTGATCCACGTCGCGACGGTCCTGCTGTTCATCCTGCTCGTCTTCGGCCGGGCGCTGGCGCCGCGCGCCGCTGAGGCAGGCCGCTGAGGCACGCCGCTGAGGCACGCCGCTGCGCCCACCGAGCAGCGAGGCGCCCCGCCCCCGGTGAGCCCGGGAGCGGGGCGCCTCGTCATACGGCAGGGACGACGAGAACGACCTGCCCGTGCATCGTCAGCGCAGGACGATGCGGTCCAGCGGGCCCGGGGTGTAGGGCGAGCTCGCGGCGAGGTAGGCCGCGAAGCCGTCGATGTCCAGGCCGCCGATGAGCTTGCCCGTCGCCTCCTTGAAGACCGGGAAGCCGTCGCCACCGTCCGACAGGAAGTTGTTGGTCACGATGCGGTAGGTCTGGCTCGCGTCGTTGGCGACCGGCTGGCCGCCGATGGTGACATTGCTGATCGCCCCCGCCGCGGTCCGCTCGTAGCGGAAGCCCTTGCTGACCTGCAGCACCTTGGGGAAGGACGCGTTGGTGCCCGTGAACTGCTGGCCGAGCAGGGTGTAGATCTGCGCGCCCGTCATGTCCATCGAGACCAGGTAGTTGTTGAACGGCTGGACCTGGAAGGCCTCCTCGTAGGTCACCACGCCGTCGCCCTCGGCGCCCGACGCCTTGTAGGTGAGGTCGGTGCGGATGCCGCCGGGGTTCATGAAGGCGACGACCGGCTTGACGCCGTTGCTGACCACCGACGGGTCGGCGAGCTGGGCGTCGGCGATGAGGTCCCCGAGCGCCGACTCGCCGGCGGGGTTCTGCGTCCTGGTGACGTCCGTGGTGATGCGGCCGAGCACCTTGCTCGCGATGGGCTTGACCAGCTCCTTGTACTTCGCGATCAGGGAGCTGACCGCGGGGTCCGGCGTGACGGTGCGGGTGACGATGCGGTTGTCGACCCGGACCGAGCTGCGCACGATGTCACGGGACTTCGTGTCGTACTTCATCCGGGCGTCGGTCACGAGCCGGCCGAAGGACAGCGCCGAGGTCACGTAGCGCGGCCGGCCGTCCGGGTCGGGCACGTCGCACACGTAGGACTGGTGCGTGTGCCCGGTCATGACGAGGTCGATCTTGGGCGAGAGGGTGCGGGCGATCGGCAGGATGTCGCTGTTGGGGTCGAGCTCGCCGCCCTTGCCGCAGACGGCGTCGTAGGCCGGGTTGACGGGGTAGGTCTTGCCGTCGGGGGCCTTCCACTGCTGCTGCTTGAGCGAGCCGCCCTGGTGCACCATCGCGACGATCGCCTTGACGCCCTTGCGCTGCAGGTCGCGGGCCGCGGCGTTCATCGTCGACACCTCGTCGCGGAACTCGAGACCGGCCACGCCGGCCTGGGTGACGATGTTGGGGGTGTCCTTGAGCACGGCGCCGACGAAGCCGACCTTGACGCCGCCGACCTCCTTGATCGTGTAGGCCGGCAGGACGGTGCGGTTGGTGCCCTTGTAGAACACGTTGGCCGCGACCATCGGGTAGTCCGCGCCCTCGAAATCGCCGGCGGCGCAGGAGTTCTGGTTGTCCTTGCCGTCGCCGTCGTCGAGGCAGCCGCCCTTGATCAGGCGCAGCATCTCGCGGTAGCCCTCGTCGAACTCGTGGTTGCCAATGGTCCCCACGCCGACGCCCATGAGGTTCATGGCCTCGATGGTCGGCTCGTCGTGGAACGCGGCGGACAGCAGCGGGGAGGCGCCGACCTGGTCGCCCATCGCGGCGGTGATCGTGCGGGTCTGGCCCTCGCGCAGGGTCTTGAGGTGGGTGGCGAGGTATGCCGACCCGCCGGCGTCGACCGTGACGTCGACCGGCTTGCCGGTGGTGGGGTCGAGGCGGTGGTCCACGACGACCCGGCCGCTGGAGCCCGTCGGGCCCTCGAGGTTGCCGTGGAAGTCGTTGAAGCCGAGGATCTGCAGGTCGACCAGCTTGTCCTTGCCGGGCTTCTTGCCCTTGGCGTCGGCTCCGCCCTGGTCGGCGGGCGCCGCGGCGGCGGTGGTGGCGGACGCGGCCAGCACCAGCCCCGCGAGGGCGGCGGCGGCACGCGTGGTGCGCACTCGAGACATGTCACTCCCAGTGGACGGCACGCTCTCGTCGTCGGGAGCGTGCAGGTGGTCCGGCCCCTGGGGTGGGGGCCGGCGAGATGAACGCTAGCCTCGGCCTCCGACAGACCGTCAAGACCGCCACCGGGTGACATCGCGGCATCGGCCCGGTGAACAGGGTGCCGGGCCGCCCGTGGAGCCGCCACCGTCGGTCACCCTGCGTGATCCGTGCGCGCCGACCGGGCGGTCATCGTCGGACAAATGCCTCTCCTTTCCGCAGGTGCGGGGACCGCGACGACCGGGGGCCCCTACGGTCGTTGACGGACCAGACAGCAGGGGCG
>NZ_DCYC01000037.1:0-17094 GCF_002330965.1 Arsenicicoccus sp. UBA2120 | reverse complement strand
ACGAGATCACAGAGACGGAGGCGAGGATGTCGGGCACCCCCCTCAGCGACAGCTACCGACACCGCCCCCAGCCGCTCCCCGAGGACGTCGCCGAGCTCAGCTGGATGCGCGAGCACCGCCGCACGGCCGCGTGGACCGACGCCGCCCTCGAGTCGGACCTGGCCGTCCACGGTCGTCCCGGTGCCGCCCTGTGCCACGTGATCGGTGAGCACCTGGAGCCGGAGGCAGAGTCTCCGCTCGGCGAGTTCGTGATCTACGACATCCTCGACCCGCACGCCGTCCTCGACCAGCTCCCCACCCTGCGCCCCTGCGGCCACGCCAGCTGGACCGAGGCCCTGCGGGGCTTCTGCGCGTCGGCGATCCGGGTCGGCTGGGTCGGGCGGGAGGCCGAGCGTCAACCTCGCCCCATGCTCTACGTCGCCCGGTCCGGGTGCAGCGTCGGCGAGTGGATCGACATGACCCGCCCCGAGCGCCAGGTCGAGCAGGCGCTCGGCTCGCTGCCCGGCGACCCCGCCGACACCCAGTGGCAGGTCCACGGCCGGATGGGTTTCTACCACGTCTATCCGATGGCGCAACCGGAGCTGTGGACCATGAACGCCGTCGCGCAGGGCATCGACCGGCACGGCGAGGCCTACGCTGCCTACGCCGAGATGACCTTCCAGCAGGGCATGTCCGAGCACGACTTCGAGGCGCGGTACCGCGGCCACGTCGCCACGCTGGAGGAGTTCGTCTTCGACCAGGCCGAGTCCCGCGGGTGGCTCGCGGCCCTGGCGACCCTCAACCGGGTCGACGGGCTGGCCGGCGCCGTGTCGCTGGACATGAGCCTGCTCACCCGCCAGGTCTTCTCGTCGGGCTACTCCTACGAGCCCGGCGCCGACGGCTATCACGTGTTCGGTCCGCCGGACCTGTCCTGAAGCGCCCCCAGCAGGACTCGAACCTGCAACCGTCGGATTAGAAGGCCGATGCTCTATCCGTTGAGCTATGGGGGCCGGCCATCCAGTCTAGTGGCCGGTCGCGCCGCTGCCTGCACCCCGTGACCTGCGGTGCGACGATGACCCCATGATCACCGGGGACGTCGAGGTCCACCTGGCCCACGTGGTCGACATACCCGCGCTGCGCGGGCTGCTCGACGACGACGAGCTGCGCCGCCTGGACGGGCTGCACCGGCCGGCGGACCGCGCTCGGCTCGTCACCTCGCACGCCCTCCTGCGCCTCGCCCTGGCCTCCCGCTGCGGCGTCGACGCCCTCGAGGTCGTGCTCGAGCGCCGTTGCCCCACCTGCGGATCCACCGAGCACGGCAAGGTGCTCGCCCCGGACCTGGACCAGCACGTCAGCCTCGGCCACGCCGGCGACCTCGTCGTGGTGGCCCTCTCCCCCACCGCCCCGGTCGGCGTGGACGTGGAGGTCGAGTCCGCCTGCGGCTTCGAGGGATTCGCCGAGGTGTCCCTGCACCCTGCCGAGGTCGAGGAGCTGGCGGAGCTGTCCGAGCGCGACGCCGACTGGGCGCGGGCGACCTGGTGGGTCCGCAAAGAGGCCGCCCTCAAGGCGACCGGCCACGGCATGACGATCGACCCGACGAGCGTGCGCGTGACCCCACCGACGGAGGAGCCGGCCCTGCTGGCCTGGCCCGAGTCTCCCTCCCCCACGGTGCATCTCGCGGACCTGAGGGTGCCAGGATCGTATGCCGCGGCCGTGGCCCTGCACGACGTGGACGACCGGGTCGCGGCGATCGACGTCACCCAGCTCGACGGCGACGAGCTCCTCCGCGTCGACTAGCTGCGCCCGTCCAACCTCCGTGCGATGGCAGCCGTGACAGGCGCACGCCGCCGTCGAGGTGCCACCCGCCCCAGCGGCGGGCACACGTGCTGCACATAGGGAGAGCGGTCGAGATCCACCTGTTGCGGCACAACGGAACTCACGTGGGAGACCGACCATAGTGCAGCAGTTGTGCACGCGCCGGCGAGTCGGCCGGACCCAGCCGACCGGCAGCAGCGTCAGCGGCGAGGGAGCTCGGGCAGGGTCGGCTGCTCGAGCCACGCCTTGAGCAGCGAGCGGGCGGTCGCTCCGCCATACCGCTGGGCGTGGGTCACGAACATGTCGGTGGTGACGACGGAGTGCAGGTGGTCGGCCACCCAGGACTGCACCAGCTCGCCGAAGACGCTGTCACCCACCGTGATCCGCAGCGCGTGCAGGGTCAGGGCGCCGCGCTTGTAGACGCGGTCGTCGAACATGTCGCGCGCCCCCGGGTCGGCGAGGACCAGGTCCTGCGGCTGACGCTTGAGGGACGCGTGCCAGCGGCGGGCGTGGGCGTCGGTGGACTGACCGCCGGCGTGCGGCGACCACAGCCACTCGGCGTAGCAGGCGAAGCCCTCGTTGAGCCAGATGTGCTGCCAGGTCGCGACGCCGACGGCGTTGCCGAACCACTGGTGCGCGAGCTCGTGCGCCACCAGCCGCTCCTCGGACCGGCGCCCGGTGCAGTGGTTGGCCCCGAACGTCGAGAACCCCTGCGACTCCAGCGGGATCTCGAGCGGGTCGTCCGTCACGACCACGTCGTAGGCGGGGAACGGGTAGGGCCCGAAGAGCTCGGTGAACACGGCCATCATCTGCGGCTGGCGCCCGAAGTCGTGCAGCGCCTCGGCCTTGAGCCGTGGCGGGACGTGCAGGGTCTGCGGGACGTCGGGGGCGTCGGCGATGCGCGCGGCGGTGTAAGCCCCGATCTGCACGCTCGCGAGGTAGGGCGCCATGGGCTCGCGCTGCTCGTAGGTCCAGCTGGTCCGCGATCCCCGCACGACCCGCTGCACCAGCACGCCGTTGGTGACGACGGTGTATGGCGAGTCGCAGGTCACCGTCGTCGCGTAGGTCGACTTGATGCCGGGGTGGTCGTTGCAGGGGAACCACGTGGGGGCGCCGTCGGGCTGGCCGGCGACGAGCACGCCCTCGGTCAGCTCCTCCCAGCCGACCTCGCCCCACAGGCTCCGGCTCGGGCGCGGGTTGCCCGACCACTGCACCTCGACCACGAGCACCGCCCCGGCGGAGACCTGACCCGGGAGCGTGACGGTGAGCCGGGCCGCGCGGTGGGCGTAGCGGGCTCGCTTGCCGTCCACCAGGACCTTGGCGACCGCCAGCGGGCCGGCGAGGTCGAGGGCCAGCCGGTCGATGCGGCGGGTGGGGCGCACGTGGATGCGGGCGCGCCCGGCCAGGCGGTTGCTCGCCACGCGGTAGTCGAGCTCCAGGTCGTAGTGGGCGACGGTGTAGCTCGTGTCGCCGTGCGCGGGGACGTAGGGGTCGGGCTCGAGCTCGGCCGAGGTGCGCGGGCGCGGCAGCGCGGGTGGCCTCATGCGGAGCCCGCCCAGGGGGCGATGGGGTTGCCGATCCAGCGGGTCCCGGCGGGCACCTGCTCGCCACGCAGCACGAGGGACGCCGGGCCGACGGTCGTGGACTCGCCGAGGCCGGCGGCAGGCAGGATCACGCCGTGCGGGCCCATGGTGGCGCCGGTGTCGAGGGTGACGGTGTCCATCTGCATGATCCGATCATGGAAGAGGTGGGTCTGCAGGACGCATCCACGGTTGACGCTCACCCCGTCTCGCAGGGTGACCAGGTCGGCCTCCGGCAGCCAGTAGCTCTCGCACCAGACGCCGTGCCCGATCCGGGCCCCGAGGGCGCGCAGCCAGACGTTGAGGACCGGCGTGCCGGTCGCGGCCCAGGCGAGCCAGGGGGCGGCCACCATCTCGACGAAGGTGTCGACGACCTCGTTGCGCCACACGAAGGTGCTCCACAGCGGGTGCTCCACGACGCGCAGCCGGCCGACGAGCAGCCACTTGACCGCGACGGTGATCGCGCCGGCCAGCACCCCGGTCAGCAGCAGCACCACACCGGCGAGCAGGGCGGCGGCCCACCAGCCGACCTGCACCCACAGGACCTCGAGGGTCGCCACCACGAGCACCGCGAGGGCGATCGTGCACATGACGGGTATGACGCGGCACAGCTCCACCAGGGCGCGGGCGACCTTGAGCCCGGGGGTGGGGTGGTAGGTCCGCGACAGGTCGTGGTCGGTGGCCTGCCGCTGCAGGCGCACCGGCGGGCTCCCCAGCCACGACGAGCCCGACTTGGACTTGGCGGGAGCGGCAGAGAGGACGGCGACCAGGCCGTTCTTGGGGACGCTGCGCCCCGGCGCGGCCATGCCCGAGTTGCCGAGGAAGGCCCGCTTGCCGACCTTGGCCCGCTCGATGTGCACCCAGCCGCCGCCGAGCTCGTAGGACGCGATCATCGTGTCGTCGGCCAGGAAGGCGCCCTCCCCCACCCGGGTCATCGCGGGCAGCAGCAGGACGGTGGAGGCCTCGACGTTCTTGCCGACGCGGGCGCCCAGCAGCCGCAGCCACACCGGGGTGAACAGGCTGGCGTAGATGGGGAACAGCTGGGTGCGCGCGCTGTCGAGGAGGCGCTCGGTGGCCCACACCTGCCAGCCGATGCGGGACCGGACGGGGTGGTAGCCGGGGCGCAGCCCCAGACCCAGCAGCCGCACGCAGACCAGCGTCAGCAGCATGAGGGTGAGCATCGCGACCACGGTGGCCGGTGGCGTCCACACGAGGGCCCGCAGCAGGGCCTCGGACAGCGTCGGCGCGTCGTGGACGGCCCAGAGCACCAGCGCGGCGGCTGGCACGACGGCGAGGGTGGGGACGAGGCCGAGCAGGACCGAGCTCACGGCATACGCCGTCAGCCAGGCACGCGACTGGGCCGGACGCTCGGTGGGCCAGGTCGGGCGCGCCCGGCCGACCTTGGTGGCGGGCGAGCCCGCCCACAGCTCGCCGTCGGGCACGACCCCGGTGACATAGGACCCGGGCAGCACCTCGGCGTCGCGGCCCACGACTGCGCCGGGCCCGAGGGTGGAACGGCCTCCGACGACCGCGCCAGGGCGAACCGTGACCTGCCCGACGTGCAGGACGTCACCGTCGAGCCAGTGCCCGGCGAGATCGACCTCGGGCTCGATCGAGGCACCGCGACCGAGCGACAGGAGGCCGGTGATGGGAGGCAGGGTGTGCAGGTCGGCGTCGCGGCCGATCTTGGCGCCGAGGGCGCGGGCGTAGTAGACGATCCACGGCGCACCGGCCATCGTCACGGCGCCGACGGCCTCGGCCAGCCGCTCGGCGGCCCACAGGCGCAGGTGCACCGAGCCGCCGCGGGGGTAGCTGCCGGGGCGGACTCCGCGCAGGAGCAGGCGGGCCCCGACGACCGTGATGCCCATCCGCCCGACGGGCGTCAGCAGCAGGAACCAGCCGAGCAGGACGGCCCACCACGGGGCGGTGGGCGCCCAGGGGATGTCCCAGACCAGGGCGGCGACGGAGTTGGCGGCGGCGACCCCCACCAGCCACTGCAGCCCCGTGACCGTCGACAGGGGTATGCCGAGAAGCAGCTGCACGAGCTGGGCCCGCCGGGGCACGGGGGTCACGGTGCGCGGTGGGGTGTCGTCGGCGCGCAGGCGCGCCGCCATGACGTCGAGGTAGGACGCCTGGTCCGCGAGGCGCGGGTGGGCGTAGGCGTCGGCGACCGTCATCTCGGGGTGGGTCGAGCGCAGGACCGAGACCAGCTGCGCGGTGGTGAGGCTGGACCCGCCGAGGCCGAAGAAGTCGTCGTCCGGGCTGGTCACGGGTGAGCCGAGCACCGAGGACCACTGCTCGGCGAGCCAGGCCGTGGTGCCGGTCAGCTCGCTCGTGCCGCCCGGAGCGCCCGGGGCGCTCGGCGCGAGGTCGGGCAGCGGCCAGGGCAGGGCGTCCCGGTCGACCTTGCCGGAGGTCTTGGTGGGGAGGGTGTCGACGACGGCGATGAGGGGCACCAGCGCGGCGGGCAGGACGCTCGCGAGCTCGCTGCGGGCCTGGGCGCGGTCGAAGCCGTCGGGGTCGTTCGGCACGGCGTAGCCGACGAGGATCTGGTTGCCCGCGTCGGTGGTGCGGACCGCGGCGGCGGCGCCGGCCACCTCGGGCAGCGCCTGCAGGGCCGCGTCGACCTCGCCGAGCTCGATGCGGCGGCCCCCGAGCTTGACCTGCTCGTCGGCGCGGCCCATGAAGATCAGGCCGTCGGGCTCGTAGCGGACGAGGTCGCCCGAGCGGTAGGCGCGGTCCCAGCCGAGCAGGGGCAGGGGGGCGTACTTCTCGGCGTCCTTGGCCGGGTCGAGGTAGCGGGCCAGGCCGACGCCGCCGATGATCAGCTCGCCGACCTCGCCCTCGGCGACGAGCTCGCCGTCCCTGACGATCGCGAGCTGCCAGCCGTCGAGGGGCAGGCCGATCGAGACGGCACCCTCGCCGGTCATCCGCGCACCGCACGCGACGACCGTGGCCTCGGTTGGACCGTAGGTGTTCCACACCTCACGGCCGGGGCGCACCAGCCGCTCGGCCAGCTCGGGCGGGCAGGCCTCGCCGCCGAAGATGAGCAGCCGCACGGCGTCCAGGCTCGCGGCGGGCCACAGCGCCGCGAGCGTCGGGACCGTCGAGACGATGGTGATCCCGCGCTCGACGAGCCAGGGGCCGAGGTCCATGCCCGTGCGGACGAGGGCACGCGGTGCGGGCACGAGGCAGGCGCCGTGGCCCCACGCGAGCCACATCTCCTCGCAGCTGGCGTCGAAGGCGACGGACAGGCCGGCGAGGACCCGGTCGCCCGGGCCCTGGGGTGCGTCCTGGAGGAACATGCGTCCCTCCGCGTCGACGAAGGCCGCCGCGCTGCGGTGGGTCACCGCCACGCCCTTGGGGGTGCCGGTGGACCCGGAGGTGAAGATCACCCACGCGTCGTCGTCCGGCGTGGGACGTCCGCGCTGGTCGGCGGGCCGGTCGGCCTCGAGGTCGAGCAGCTGCAGCCGCAGGCCCGCGCCGACCACCGCGACCGCCCCCGCCTCGGAGAAGACGAGCTCGGCCCGCTCGATCGGGTCGTCGGCGTCGACCGGGACGTAGGCCGCCCCGGCGAGCAGGATCGCCACGATCGCGACGTAGAGGTCGCAGGTGCCCGACGGGACGCGCACCCCGACCTTGTCGCCGCGGCGCACTCCCTCGTCGCGCAGCCGGTCGGCGAGCCGCGAGGCGGCGGTGCGCAGCTCGGCATACGACAGGACCGTCGTGCCGTCGTCCAGGGCCGGTGCGTCGGGGTGGTCCCGGACGACCTCGTCGAGGAGGTCGACCAGGGTGCGCTCGGGCGGCGTGCTGCCGCCGCTCAGCTGTGCCGTTGCCACGTATGACGTCCCTGCTCTGCTCCCTGACCGCGACGCGGACCGACGGCCCAGACCTTACAGGGCGCGCGAGCCGACGAACCGCGACCGACACTCCATCATGGTGGCCAGCAGGTGACGTTCCAGTGCGAGCACGCCGTCGTCGACGTCGCCGAGCTCCATGCGGTGCCGCAGCATCGCGAGGTCGCTGGCCGCGTCCTGGAACCGGTCCATGGCCGCCTGGCTACGGCGGCCCCCGATGCCGCGCGCCCACTCCCGGGCCTGGCGCCGCGCCGGAACGGAGGAGAGCATGGCGACCTCCGTCGGGGCCAACCACCCGGCCCTGGCGTAGCGCGTCAGCTCGACCGAGATGATCCGTGCCTCCCGGCGCCGGGCCCACACGGCCAGGGCCACGAACGCCGCGAAGAAGGGCACCTGCAGGAGGACATAACCCGTGAGGAAGCCCTCGAGGCCGGCCACGGCGGAGAGGTTCCAGGCGGCGTGCAGCGCCACCGCGACGGCCCACCCGGCCACCGGCGCGACCAGGCGCAGGGGGCCGCGCCTGCGGTAGACCGCGACCCCTATCCCTACCCCCGTGCAGCACGTGAAGATCGGGTGCGCGAACGGGCCGACGACGCCTCGCAGGACGAACGTCGCGACGAGGCCGGCGCCTCCCGCCTCGTTGAAGGCGCGGCCGAGGTAGAGGATGTTCTCGCCGAACGCGAAGCCGCCCGCGACCAGGCCGGCGTAGACGAGGCCGTCGACCACGCCGTCGAACTCGCGGCGCTGCAGCCACAGGATGACCAGCACGCCCAGCCCCTTGGCGCTCTCCTCGACCACCGGCGCCACGACGACGGCGCCCAGCGAGGTCGGGTCGGTCCCGGTGGCACCGGCGATGATCGCCATCGTGCCCGTGTTGGCGACCAGCGCCACGGCCGTGGCGACCACCGCACCCCACGCGAAGGCCAGCACCAGCATCCGGCGCGGCTCGCTCTCGAGCCGGTCGATCCACAGGAACGCCGGCACCACCACCCCGACGGGGAGGGCGGCGAAGACGAGACCGAGCAGCCCGGCGCCGACGCCGGTGGAGATGCCGACCGCGCCGAGGAGCACGAGCGAGCACAGCCCGAAGCCGATCATGAGCAGACCCACCATGAGCCAGCGGCGCAGCGTCGCCCGCCGAGGGGGGACGGCTGCGGCCATGGACAGCGGGGGTCCCCCGGGCGACCGACTCATGCCTGCAGGCTAGCCGTCCGGGTGAGGTGGCTACAGTGGGGCGGGTGACTAGCGCTGGCACCGACAAGGCCCTGACCGACCGGATCGTCTGGATCGACTGCGAGATGACCGGGCTGTCGCTCGAGCACGACGCGCTCATCGAGGTGGCCGCGCTGGTCACGGACTTCGAGCTCAACCAGCTCGGCGACGGTGTCGACGTGATCATCCGCCCGGAGCAGGCGGCCCTGGACCAGATGAACGACTTCGTGCGCGAGATGCACACGACGAGCGGGCTGCTCGCCGAGCTGGACTCCGGGGTGACGATGGCGGAGGCGCAGACCCGCGTCCTGGACTACGTGCGCGAGTGGGTCCCCGAGCCCGGCAAGGCCCCGCTCGGGGGCAACACCGTCGCGACCGACCGCGGCTTCCTCGCCCGGGACATGGCCGAGCTCGAGTCCTACCTGCACTACCGGATCGTCGACGTCTCCTCGATCAAGGAGCTGTCCCGGCGGTGGTACCCGCGGGTGTACTTCAACTCCCCCAAGAAGGTCGGTGGGCACCGCGCGCTGGCCGACATCACCGAGTCGATCGCCGAGCTGCGCTACTACCGCGAGGCGATGTTCGTGCCGCAGCCCGGGCCCACGACCGACCAGGCGCGGGGGATCGCGGCGAAACACGAGGGCGGGGGCGGCGGCTCCCCCCGGGCCTGAGCGCCCTGGTCCGTCCCGGGCCGCCCCGGGCCGAACGTCGGTCCTAACGTGGTCGGAAGCACCTCAGATCCACGGTAGTATGGTCCGCGCTGCTCGACGCGGGCGACCGTGGTCGAGGTGCATGGTGGGTGTAGCTCAGCTGGTAGAGCACCTGGTTGTGGTCCAGGTGGCCGCGGGTTCAAGTCCCGTCACTCACCCCAGTCGATGCGAGGCCCCGGACCGTGACGGTCCGGGGCCTCTCGGCTGCCTGCCCGAACCGCGCCCTCGCGGCTCACCATCGCCGGTCGGCGGTGATGCGGACGTGGGTGGTCTCCATCGACGCCGCTGCCCCGTCCTCGTTGAGCACGCCGACCGCACGCATCTCGCTGACCACGCGAGCCAGCGAGGGGTCCGTGGCGGCGAGCTCGTCGACCTCGTCGGCCGCCCGGGCGTAGGTCCGCAGGTCGTGGTTGGGGCCCGTGCCCGCGAGACCGCTGTCGAACCGCACCGTCACCCGCCGCGCGCGGTCGCCGTTGGCGCGCCCGTCGAGCTTGGTGACGACGTCCCGGTCGCCGTCGAGCGCCAGCGTGGTCACGCCGCGCGGCTGCCGCAGGTGGGCGATCGGCGCCGCCACCGCGAGCACGTGCGTCACGCGGTAGCCCTGGCTGCGCAACCGGGCGGCGGCCACCACCGCGGCCATGCCGCCCTGCGAGTGCCCCGCCAGCGCGATCGGCACGTCCTTGGGCACGCCCGCCGCCACCACGGCCGCTTCGACGCCACGGGCGTAGGCGGTGGCCTCCCCACCCATCAGGCCCACGTTGCCGCCGAGGTCTCGGACCTGGTCCGTCTCCTCCCCCGGCAGGCTCCAGGCGTCGGTGCCCGGGACGTCGACGAGCACCGCCTGCCGGTCCGTCCCGTCCTGCCGGCTGGTGATGCGCCGCACCGCGATCGTGCCGTCCTCGCGCGCGTTGGTCTCGGCGAGGCCCCGCACCACGTCGGCGGTGCGTCCAGGCGCCGGCCCGACCGACACGGGCCCGGCGGCCACCAGGACGGGTTCGCCGTCGACCCACAGCGGCGCGGCGGCGTGCGCGACCACCGCGACCGGGGACAGCTCCGCGTGCTCCCCCAGGACCTCCTCGCCCTGGGCGAGACGGGCGACCGCGACCCAAGGGGCAGATAGGGCAGCGGCACCGTTGATCCGGTGCTCCAGCTCCCCCGCGTGGTCAGCGGCCCACCGGTCGGCCGCCTCCCGGGGTGAGAGCGGCTCCCCGGCCCGCAGTGACTCCGTCAGGTAGGCCTCCCCCACCGACCGGGTCGTGCCCACCGGGTCACGGACGACGCCCTCGACCGCGAGGACCACGCCGGCCGCGTCGCGGGCGTCCCACAGGGCGGTGTTGGCGACCTCGGCCAGGTCGTAGCCGCTCGCCGCCGTGACGAGGGCGTTGCCGACGACCCGCGCGCCACCCGCGACGACGAGCGGGGAGAACGGGCCGATCAGCGACCGCTGCAGCGCCGCGGCGGCCCCCAGCGCGGTGGCCGGGGAGAGGACAGCCGTCGCGTCGACCGCGAGACCCGCGCCTGCCAGGGCGCCCGCGACGCCCAGCTCGTCGAGATCGGCGCCCACGCCCCGGCACAGCACGCCCAGCATCTGCACGTCGTCCACGACCACCCTGATGCCGCCGGCGCCGCCGTCGACGCCCGTGATCCGGGGCCCGTCCCCAGTCACCGGAGGCCCACCAGGCCCGTGCCCACCGGCTCGTCACGCAACACCCGGCGCACCGCCTCGGCCCCCTGGTCGGCGGCGTCGTGGACGGCGGCCGCGGTCGAGACGAGCTCGGCCCAGGCGGCGGAGACCGCCATACCGTGCGCTCTGACCGCGACCGCCGCCTCCTGCACCTGCTCGGACCCCGCGCGCAGACCGGCGACGAGGTCGTCGACCCGGTCCCGGGCGGCCTGGGCGGCCGGGGACTGCCAGTCCACCCCCGCGGCCGCCTGCGCGAGCCGCTCCGCCGCCCGCCCCATGCCCGCCGCGTGCTGCTCCAGCACCGCCGCGCACGCCACGACCTGACCACCGTCCATGCTCACCTCCGCCGCCGCGCCGTCCTCCCATGGACGGCCCTGGCGAGGATGCTAGGAAGGACCTGCACCACCCCGGGACGCGCCCGCTCTGCCTGGGGACCACGCCGACCGGATCGCGACGACCTGTGGACAACTCGGCCGCGAGACGGGTCCAGACCGGAAGGAACCATGCCCACCCACGTCAGCCCAGCCCGCCACGTCGCCCTGCCGCTGCTGATCCTCCTCACCGCAGCGCTCGCCCTGCTCGGTGCCGGGCCTGCGTCCGCGCACTCGGCCCTCGTGTCCGCCGACCCCGCCGACGGAAGCACCCTGCGCACCGCACCGACGGCGGTGACCCTGACCTTCAACGAGGACGTCAAGGGACAGTTCAGCAAGGTCATCGTCACCGACCCCGAGGGTCGCCAGGTCGCCGAGGCAGCCACGGTCGCCGGCCCCGTGGTCAGCGCCCGGCTCCCTGCCGGGCTGGTCGACGGCCGCTACCGCGTCGTCTACAGCGTCGTCAGCGCCGACACCCACCGGATCGCCGGCGAGCTGCACTTCACGCTCGCGACGTCCGGGGCCACCGGTGCTCCCACGTCCACCACGTCCACCACGCCCACCTCGTCCCCCGCGACGACGAGCGCGCCCGCCTCGTCGAGCCCCACGTCGACCGGCCCCACGTCGACCAGCCCCGCGACGACGAGCCCGACCGCCCAGCCCGCGAGCCCGTCGGCCTCCGCCTCCTCGGGTGGCAGCTCCCCGTGGCCGTGGGTCGGCCTGGCCCTCGTCCTCGCCGTAGGGGGGCTGGTGAGCCTGAGCCGCCTGACCCGACGTCGCCGCGCCGACGACGGGGGTGGCCGCCGCTGACCGAGCGTGGTCGTCGTCCGCCACCCGGGGGGCTCTGAGCTGCCTCGCCCAGGCCAACCCTCCCCTGCCCTCGGGTGAGCAAGGCATGGTCTGTCCATCGCCGCCGTGCGCCCGGGCCGTCCGGCATGGTCTCGGCGGCGGGACCGAGGCGGTGACGGATGACCGGTCTGGTGCTGGCCGTGCTGGTCGTGGGCATCTCCACGACGGTGTGGTCGTTGGTCGGTGTCGGCCGTCTGGTGGCCGGGCGACGCAGGACGACCAGCCGCACGCACCAGGGGTCCCACCGTGCGCACACGGACCCGCCGGGCCTGGACCAGGTGGCGGTCCTCGTGGCCGCGCACGACGAGGAGCTCGTGATCGAGCAGACCATCCGCAGCGCCTCGGCCCTGGTCCCGCCCCAGCAGATCCACATCGTCAGCGACGGCTCCCACGACCGCACCGCGGAGCTCGCCCGGGCCTGCGGCGTCAACGTCCTGGACCTGCACCCCAACCGCGGGAAGGCCGGCGCCCTCGCCGCCGGCATCGAGCACTTCGGCCTCTGCGACCGCTACGAGGTCGTGATGCTGCTCGACGCCGACACCCAGCCGGCCGACGACTACCTGTCCACCGCGCTGCCGCACCTCGCCGACCCCGACGTGGTGGCCGTCGCCGGGCGCGCCCGGACCCTGTTCGACCCGCCTTCCCCCACCCTGCTCGGGCGCCTCCTCGTCGCCTACCGCGAGCGCCTCTACGTCGCCGTGCAGCTGCTCCTCAAGTACGGCCAGGCCGCGCGCGCGGCCAACGCCGTGCCCATCGTCCCCGGCTTTGCCAGCCTCTATCGCACCAGCGCCCTGCGCGAGATCGACGTGGTGGCACCGGGACTGGTGATCGAGGACTTCAACATGACCTTCGAGGTGCATCGCAAGGGCCTCGGCCGCATCGACTTCCACCCGCAGTCCGCGACGGCCTACACGCAGGACCCCGACCGGTTGCGGGACTACCGCCACCAGATGCGCCGGTGGATGCTCGGCTTCTGGCAGACGGTGCGCCTGCACGGACTGCACCGCGGTGTGTTCTGGACGGCGCTGGGCGCCTTCGTGGTGGAGGTGGTGGTCGCGTCCCTCGTGTGGCTGCTCGTCGTCCCCCTGCTGGCGTGCAGCCTGCTGGCGAGCGCGCTCGCCGGTGCCGTCGCCGGTCCTCCCGGGTGGCTCGTCTGGCTCGGTGGCCTCCTCACGGTCAAGGACGTGCTGCTAGGGGTGCTGCTCCCGGACCTGATCCTGTCGGTCCTGGCCGCGGTCAGCACCCGTCGAGCGTCCTACCTGCTGTATGCCGTGGCCTTCCCCCTCCTGCGGATCCTCGATGCGGCCCTGTGCCTGACCGCGCTGGGTCGCGCCTGGGCCGCTCCGTCCACCGGCCGATGGGTCAGCCCCGCCCGCCGCCAGGTCATGGGTGCCTCGACACGACGCTGACCGTGAGCCGAGCGCGACCGTCCGTCACCGGTGCGTCGCCGCAGGCACCCCCCTGGGGGACGGCGGTCGTGGAATCGTCCCTAGTGAGGTCGGTCCCCTAGGGCGTGTCTCTCAATTCTGGTAGCCAGAGGGTGATGGCGCGTAGGAGGATGCCGGCGCGGTAGGTGATGGCGAGCTTGTCGTAGCGGGTCGCGAGGCCTCGCCATTGCTTGATGCGTTGGAAGCCGTTCTCGATGACGTGGCGTTTGGCGTACAGGTGCGGGTCGGTCTTCGGGGGACGCCCACCGGCCGAGCCGCGGCGTTTGCGGTTGGCCTGCTGGTCGCGGGGCTCGGCGATCACGGCCGTGATTCCCCGTGCGCGCAGCAGCGCGCGGTGGGCTCGGGAGGAGTACGCCTTGTCGGCCATCACCGCGTCCGGTGTCGTGCGGGGGCGACCCGGGCCTGGGCGCGGGATCCGCAAAGCGGCAAGCAGGTTCGCGAACATCGTCGAGTCGCTGCCCTGACCGGGACCGAGCAGCACCACGATCGGGCGGCCCTTGCCGTCGCACAGCTGGTGGACCTTCGTGGACAGGCCTCCGCGGGACCTGCCGACGGCGTGGTCAGCCGGCTCGGTGAGCAGATTCTTGTGATTCGACAGAGCCCCCCGCGAGGCGGGTGGTGTTCGTCGCGTGCTGGTGAGCTCGCCCGATCGTGGAGTCGACCGCGGTGTCCCAGTCGATCACCCCCGCGGCATCCGCGCGCACGAGCAGCGCGGTCAGGACCCGGTCCCAGGTCCCGTCCCCCGCGAACCGGCGGTGTCGCTTCCACACGGTCTGCCAGGGGCCGAACTCGCCCGGCAGGTCCCGCCACGCGATCCCGGTCCGGTACCGGTAGATGATCCCCTCGACAACGACGCGGTGATCACGAAAACGCCTGCCCCGCTTGCCATCCGAGCTCGGCATGAACGGTTCGATCAGCTCCCACTCATCATCCGAGAGCACCTGCATCCGCGACATGGCACCAAGAATCGCGGGTCACCACGCACACCTTTGGGAGACACGCCCTAGGCACACCACGGCATGTCGCCTAGATTTCGGACATGTCCAGCTTTACTCCAATGAACCCCGCTGATGACTTCGCTGATCGAGGCGCTGGGAGCAGCGCAAGACGACCCGAAGCCGGGGCGGCCACCACGACCCAGAAGGAGCAACTCGCGATGTCTACCGTTACGAGAGTCACCCTCGTTCAGAGTCTTCCCTTCGCTGTTTGAGCAGAGCCACCCTTAGGAAGTAGAGGCTGGCAGTTACAGAGATCGCTCCTGCAATCAGCCACCCCCAGGTGTCGGTGTAAAGATAGGCATAGAGAAATATGCCGAATAGAACCGCGCAGCTGAAGAACGGCAGAAGACGCCGGTAAAACCGTAAGGTCCTGTTCTTCTGATAGCTATCCACACGACTCCCTAACTGAATCAATGGACAGAGCCAGGCCACCCGCCGACAGCACGAAACCGACACCTGAAGCATACGCGCCGACGCTCGAAAGACCACCTGTGACGGGAGTGCCAAGGGCGAATACTCCCACGCCGATGGCGCTGGCGACCATCCCCCCGGCACCTATGGCCGCTCCGACCATAGCCTTGGTGCATGACTCACCGGTGGGGTCGGTGGCGTTGCATGGGTTAGCGCCTGCGTACAGGTAGGGGTTGGCTTCCTTGGCGGCGGTGTCGGGTTGGGTGAAGCGGCCGGTGCCGGGGTCGTACCAGCGGGTGTCGGTGCGGTAGAGGCCGGTGGCGTCGTCGTAGAGAAGGCCGTGGAACTGGATACGGTTGGCCTTGGTGCCGCCGTCGTAGTGCTCGTCGGCGACGCGCCATTCCCCGTAGGGGGAGTATCGGTAGATCGCGGCTTCGAGGCCGTGGTCACCGGTCGCGGTGCTGGTGACCGAGCCCTGCCGGTCAGTCAGGTAGTAAAGGCCGGGGTCGGTCTTCCAGTCCCCGCCGTTGGCGACCCACTTGTACGCCAGGGGCTTGCCCGAAGGGTGCAGCAGGTACTTGGTGGTACCCGAGGACTCGGTAACGGTGGTGTCCAGCCCGATCGGGGATCGCTGCTGGGTGGAACCGTGGTTCCACCACATCAGGTTGCCCTGGTCGCTGTGCTGAACGTAGCCGTACTCGTACCGGTCACTGCCATGGGTGGTCATCGCGGTGGCCACGTTGTCAGCGGTCCACTCACTGCTGCGGTTGGGCACCCCGACGCCGGTGTCTCCAGGCGCGGTGAGCTCGTTGCCGTCGGCGTCGTAGGAGAACTTGCTGGCGTCACCGTTGAGGGTGGTCAGCTGGTCCGCGGTGTTGTACCCGTAGCTGGTGGTGCCGGGCTGCGCGTTGTACCCCAGGCTTCCCGTCCGGGTCTGGCTGGTGCGGTTGCCGTTCTTGTCATACGCGTAGGCGTACGACGCCGACGCGGCGCCCGCGGGGGTCTTCTCCGTCGCGCTGGTCAGTCGCTTGAGGGAGTCATAGCCGTAGCTGGTGACCGCGCCCTTGGGGATGGCCGTGGCGCCATTAGCGGCGTAGCCCACGTTGTCGGTCATGGTCTGCACCTGGGTGCGGTCCCCACCGCCCGTGGCGGTGTACGTGTAGGCGAAGTCGTTCAAGACTGCCTGGTTCGGAGAGCCGGCCTTGGTGCGAGTCACCCGGGAGGAGTTGTCGTAGGTGATGTCCTGGACGACGTTGGCGGGCATGACCCGCTTGTTCTCCAGGCCGTTCGCGTTATAGCCGAACTTGACGCACCCGGCCTGCGAGGCGAGGTCCTGGCTGCAGGTGGCGCCGGGGAACCCGGCCGTGGTGACCTGGTTCGCGGCGTCGTAGGTGTACGTGGTGGCGTTACCGTCAGGGTCGGTGGAGGTGGTGACGTTCCCGGCCGGGTCATAGCCCACGGTCGAGGGGTTCGCGTGCGCCGGGGTCTTCATCGACACCAGCCGGTTCAGCGCGTCATAGCCCATGGTGGACTGGTTGTAGGTGACATTGCCGTCGGCGTCGTAGGTCAGATAGTTCGTCCACGGGTTCCCCGCGGGGGTGTCCGGGATGGTGTAGCTCACCTTCCGGTCCTGGTTGTCCCAGGTGTACGTGATCCGGTGGCCGCGGCCGTTGATCGAGGCCGTCATCCGGCCCAGGGAGTCGTACTCGAAGGTCTGGACTCCCAGCGGGGACGGTGGCGTGACCTTGGTCAGGTCACCGTTCGCGTTGTACGTGTACCGGGTGACGTTGCCGTTGCCCTTGGTGATGGTGCACAGCTGGCCCGCGAACGGGGAGCAGTTCTTCGTGTTGTCCGTCGAGCCGGGCACGCTCCACGTGTACTTCAATGCAGCCCCGCCGGTGGCGGTGGTGTCGGTCTTGCTGGTCAGGTTCCCGACGGCGTCGTAGGTCATCGAGGTCTTGTTGCCCGCGTCGTCGGTGAGGCACTTGGGCCGGTCCGGGTTGGCCGAGTCGGTGGATCCGCATGCCCCGCCTGTGGTGTACACCGCCGACGTCATGGCACCGGTGGGGATCTGCACCTGGGTCGGATTGTTCGCCGTGTCCCACGTGTACTTGGTGATGTTGCCACCCGCAGCGCCAGCACCCATCGCGTCGGTCGTCGTCGCGATCATCGAGTTCGCC
>NZ_DCYC01000108.1:0-27093 GCF_002330965.1 Arsenicicoccus sp. UBA2120 | reverse complement strand
ATTCGGACGCGTGCCAGGTCAAACCAGCCCATGGGAGTGGTGGGTGAGCGGAAGTTCGGCTGACCCTTCCCGTTGAATCGAATATGATATTTGTGGGGAGTATGAATATACCTCTGGGTCGATTTCTCGAAGTGTGCGTCGCCCGCCACGTCGTAATGGTATTGACGCCCGCGGAGGTGGTCCAGCCCCCACAGCACGTCGTAGTGCCACTGCGCCGGGAACGAGAACAGCAGGAAGGACGGGTCGACCACCTCCCCGGTCGACAACCGCCGGAACAGGCGCCGCCCCAGCAGGTAGTCCTCGCCCCACCGCAGGGCGTCGCTCACGTCCAGCGCGCCGGTGGCGCGCTCATACACCGCGAGTCCGTCCAGCACGCAGATCGTCGAGTGGTATGACGACCGCACCGACCCACGCTCGGCCCCGCAGTTCCACCCGCCGTCAGCCAGCTGCTCGCCCAGCAGACGCTCGACCACGCCGTCGACCGGCACACCGAAGTAGGCCCCCAGCGCCACCGTGCCGCCGTTGATGCGCGGCTATACCTCGCCGACGACGATCATGCTCGCCACGCTACGAGGGGTTGCGGACGTCGTCCTTCCGGTTGTCGCCGGCAGGGGGACGTCCGCGCCGAGGCAGCGGCCCCGCGTCCTTCGGCATACGGCCCGATCTCTTGAGGGCGTCGCGCAGGACCACCTCGACCTGGGCGTTGACGCTGCGCAGCTCGTCACCCGCCCAGCGGGTGAGGGCGTCGTGGACGGCGGGGTCGAGGCGCAGCAGCACCTGCCTGCGCTCGGCCCCGCCGCGACGCTCCCGTGGAGGGCTCACTGGTAGAGCGATCCCGTGTTGACGATCGGGGTGGCCTTGGACTCGCCGCACAGGACCACGAGCAGGTTGGACACCATGGCCGCCTTGCGCTCGTCGTCGAGGGCCACGATGTCCTGCTCCTCGAGCCGGGCCAGGGCCATGTCGACCATCCCGACGGCACCCTCGACGATCCGGGACCGGGCCGCGACGATGGCCGACGCCTGCTGGCGCTGCAGCATCGCCTGGGCGATCTCGGGGGCGTAGGCGAGGTGGGAGATGCGCACCTCGACGACCTCGACGCCGGCGACCACGACCCGCTCGGCGACCTCGCGGGCCAGCTCGCCGGACACGACGTCGGTGGACCCGCGCAGCGACTCGACGTCCTCGCGGTCGCTGTCGTAGGGGTGGGAGATCGCCACGTGGCGCAGCGCCGACTCGGACTGGGCGCGCACGAAGTTCTCGTAGTGCTCGACCGAGAAGCTCGCGCGGGCCGTGTCGGCGACCTGCCAGACGACGATGGCGGCGATCTCGACCGGGTTGCCGTCGGCGTCGTTGACCTTGAGGACGTTGGTCTCGAAGTTGTTGACGCGCACGGAGACTCCGCGCTTGGAGGTGAACGGCATCACCATCGTCAGGCCCGTGCGGCGAGCCGTCCCGACATACCGTCCGAAGAACTGGATGACCTTGGTCTGGCCGGGCTGGATGATGACGACGGCGCTGGCCACGACGGCGGCGAGGAGGATGACGACGGCGCCGCCGACGAAGCGGCCGATGGGCGGCTGGCCCGTCTCGTTGGCCGCGAGGGCACCGCTGACGATCAGCCAGACGCCGCCGACGAGCAGCAGCAGCGACAGGGCCAGCGCCAGGAAACCGTCGACCGCGAAGGCCGGTCGCTCGCTGACGTCGACGCGCGTGCCCTGGTGACCGACAGGCCGGGCCGAGGGCGGCGCGGCCTGCGGGTCGATGGTCTCGTCGTGCGTCTGCTGCGTGCTCATGGTCTCCCCCTGGGCGTTCATCGTGTGACATCTTTTTGATATCACTTAAACCTGAGACGCGGCTAGGGAGCGGGGGGTTCCGGGCACGTTTGTTGACCCGGCTCCTGCTCGGACGTCGAGGCACGATGACGGCGTGACCCCGGACGAGCTGCGAGCGGTCGGACAGACCACGTCGAGGGCACCGCCGACGACGCTCGGTCGACCGCCGAGCTGGTCCGCACCCCCGACGAACCCCCCTGCTGAGTCGTGTCGACTAGACGGTCTCGCGGGAGTAGGCGGACGCCCGGGCGACCTGCTCGTCGCTCGGGCGCACCCCGGTGTAGAGCACGAACTGCTCGGCCGCCTGCAGGGCGATCACCTCGGCTCCGGTGATGACGCGCCGGTCCAGCTCACGTGCCAGCCGGATCAGCGGCGTCTCCGCGGGGAACGCCACCACGTCGAACACCGTCCGGGCTGCCTCCACGGCGGCCCGTGGCACCGGCAGCTCCTCGGCCTGGGGGCCGCCCGCCATACCGACGGGAGTCGCGTTGAGGATCAACGCGGGTCGCAGGTCGCCGAGCGAGTCCGCCCAGCGGTGGCCGTACTTCGCGGCGAGGGCGGGGCCGGTCCGCGAGTTCCGCGCCACGACATGGCCGTTGGTGAAGCCCGCGTCGGTCAGGGCGGCGACCGCGGCCTTCGCCATACCGCCGGAGCCGAGGACGGCGAAGTCGTCCGTCGGCGAGACCCCGTGGGACGCAAGGAGATTGCGGATGGCGAGATAGTCGGTGTTGTAGGCGACGAGGTGGCCGTCGTCGTTGACGATGGTGTTGACCGACTCGATCGCTGCCGCGGACTCGGTCATCTGGTCGACCAGGGGTATGACGTCCTCCTTCCACGGCATGGAGATCGCGCAGCCGCGGATCCCGAGAGCGCGCACGCCACCGATCGCCGCCGTGATGTCCGAGGTCGTGAACGCCTTGTAGACGTAGTCCAGCCCGAGCTCGCGATAGAGGTAGTTGTGAAAACGCGTGCCGATGTTGGACGGTCGCGCCGACAAGGACATGCACAGCTGCGTGTCCTTGGTGATCCGCTCGGTCACGAGGACGCTCCCGCCTGGTCGATGAGCCAGGCGTACTCGAACGCGGCCTCGCGCCAGGCGTGGTAGCGCCCGCTGACGCCGCCGTGCCCGGCGACCATCTCGGTCTTGAGCAGGATGGGCCGCGCGTCGAGGTCGTTGGTCGCGCGCTCGCGCAACCGCGCCACCCACTTGGCGGGCTCGACGTAGTAGACCCGGCTGTCGTTGAGCGAGGTCGTCGCCAGGATCGCCGGGTAGGGGCGCGCCGCGACGTTGTCGTAGGGCGAGTAGCCCTTCATGTAGGCGTAGACCTCGGGGTCGGCGAGGGGGTTGCCCCACTCCTCCCACTCCCCCACGGTCAGCGGCAGGCTCGGGTCGAGGATCGTCGTCAGCGCGTCGACGAAGGGCACCTGCGCGTGGATCGCCCGGAAACGGTCCGGCGCGAGGTTGGCGACCGCCCCCATGAGCAGGCCCCCGGCCGAGCCGCCCTCGGCGACCAGCCGGTCCGGCGCCACCCACCCCGCATCGACGAGGTGCTCGGCGCACGCCACGAAGTCCGTGAAGGTGTTGCGCTTGTGCTGCATCCGGCCCTGGAGGTACCACTGGCGGCCCATCTCGCCGCCGCCGCGCACGTGCGCGAGCGCCCACACGAAACCCCGGTCCAGCAGCGACAGCCGGGCCACCGAGAACCACGGGTCCATGCTCGCCTCGTAGGACCCGTAGCCGTAGACGAGCCCGGGGGCCGTGCCGTCGGCGACCACGTCCTTGCGGTGCACCACCGAGATCGGGATCCGGGTGCCGTCGGCCGCCGTCGCCCACTCCCGGTGCTGGACGTAGTCGCCGAGGTCCACCCCGCCGAGCACCGGCGTCTGCCGCAGCAGGGTGCGCTCCCCGGTCACGAGGTCGACGTCGTAGACGCTGCGCGGCGTCACGAGTGAGGTGAACCCGATCCGCAGCACGTGCGAGGCGTAGTCGGGGTTGTCCCCCACCCCGATCGTGCCGAGCTCCTCGTCCATGACCAGCGGCCGCATCGGTCCGAAGCCGCCGCCGTCCGGCCCGACCGTTCCCCCAGGGGCGTCCGTCCGGTCCATCACGGCGAGCGCGGTCAGGCCGTCCCGCCGCAGCGAGACGACCGCGTGCCGCTGGAACGCGTCGACCCCCACGACGCGCTCGCCCGGCGCGGCGGCATACAGGCTCTGCCAGTCCTCCGCCGAGGTGCTGCCGAGGGGCGCCTGGGCCAGCTCGAAGTCCTCGTGGGTGGCGTTGTGGGTGATCAGCAGGCGGTCCCCGGCGGGCTCGGCGTCGTACTCGACCCCCTCGCGGCGAGGAGCCACGCAGCGAGGCTCGCCGCAGGGGTCGTCGGCGGGCAGCAGCCAGGTCTCCGAGGTGTCCTTGGAGCCCGCAGCGATGATGATCCACGCGTCGTCCCGGCTGGACCCGACGCCCACCCAGAACCGCTCGTCGGTCTCCTCGTGCACCAGCACGTCCTGGTCGGCCGGGGTGCCGACCTCGTGGCGCCACACCTGGAACTGCCGCCAGGCGTCGTCGTTGCGGGCGTAGAACACGTGCCGCCCGTCGCGGGAGAAGGCCAGGCCGTAGCCGACCTTGTGGACGGCGTCGTCGACGACCTCGCCGACGGGCCCGGTGCGGGTGGGGTCGTCACCGACCCGGGTCACGACCAGGTCGTAGACCTCGTCACCGGTCAGGTCGACGGCGTAGGCGTAGAGCGTGCCGTTGTGGCTGATCTCGCTGGAGCCCACGCCGAAGAAGTCGGCGTCCGCCGCGAGCGCCTCGGCGTCGAGCAGGACCTGCTCCCCCGCCGGCGGCGCACCGTCGGTCAGCTCGGGCGGCAGCTCGCCGGGCCGCACCGGCACGCGGCACTCGCGGCCGTACTGCTCGCCGGCGCTGATTCGGGAGTAGTACCACCACCCGCGGTAGGCCGAGGGGACGCTGAGGTCCGTCTCCTGCGTGCGCGTGCGGATCTCGTCGTAGACCTGCTCGGTCAGCGGCACCAGGTGCGCCGTCATGGCCTCGGTGTAGGCGTTCTCCGCCTCGAGGTGCGCGACGACCTCGGGCGAGCCCTTGTCCCGCAGCCACTCGTAGGGGTCGACGACGCGGTCCCCGTGGTGCTCGCGGATCGTCTCGACGCGACGCGCCACGGGAGGCTGGGGTGATGGGTTGGTCACCCGGGCACGGTAGCCGATATGAAGGAGGCATGACCGTACCCTCGCTGACCGTCCACCCCACGCTGCTCCACGAGGTCGTGAGCACGATCGTCCAGGCGTCCGGCAGCGACGCCCGCGAGGCGGGGCTCGTCGCCGACCACCTGGTCGCGGCCAACCTCGCCGGGCACGACTCGCACGGCGTCGGCATGGTCCCGAGCTATCTGGAGGCGCTGGCGGTCGGCGAGCTGCACCCGGGCGTCGGTGCGACCGTCGTCAAGGACGCCGGCGCGGTCCTGACGATCGACGGTGGCCAGGGCTATGGCCAGGTCGTGGCCCACGAGGCGATGGAGCTCGCCATCGCTCGGGCGCGCGAGCTGGGCGTCTGCGTCACCGCCGTGCGCGGCTCGCACCACGTCGGCCGGATCGGCCACTGGGCCGAGCAGTGCGCCCGCGCCGGCCTGGTCTCGATCCACCTGGCCAGCGTGGTCGGCGAGCGGTATGTCGCCCCCTTCGGGGGAACGGACGGCCGCTTCGGCACGAACCCCGTGTGCCTGTGCGTCCCGCGCGAGGGCCAGGACCCCGTGCTGCTGGACATGGCCACGTCGACGGTCGCGCTGGGCAAGACCCGCGTCGCCCACAACGCCGGTCTCCCCCTCGAGCCGGGTCGGGCCCTCGACGCGGAGGGCCGCCCCACGACCGACCCGGGCGTGATGTGGACCGAGCCCCACGGAGCGCTGACGGCGTTCGGGCTGCACAAGGGGTCGGGGCTCGCGGTCATGGCCGAGCTGTTCGCCGGCGCCGTGAGCGGGGGCCTCACCACACATGCCGCCACGACGACGCACGAGGCCGCCATCGTCAACAACCTCCTGTCGATCGTCCTGTCCCCCGAGGCCTTCGAGGGCAGCGCGATGGCCGAGCAGACCGACCTGTTCCTGGAGTCCGTGGCCGCCTCCCGCCCCGCGGTCCCCGGCGAGCCGGTGCTGCTGCCGGGGCAGCCCGAGGTCGCGGCCCGGGAGGCCCGTCGCGACGGGGTCCCGGTCGACGCGACGACGTGGGCCCAGATCCTCGACGGTGCCCGCGCGGTGGGCGTGCCGGCCGACGTGATCGAGGGCTGGCCCACCGCCTGACCCCACGGTGCAGGATGGGTGGCATGACCCACACCCCCGTCCCCGAGCTGACCGACGGCGTGGTGCTCCTGCGGGCGCACACCGACGCCGACGTCCCGGCGATCGTCGAGCAGTGCACGGACCCCGCGAGCCTGCGGTGGACGACCGTCCCGCGCCCCTACGACGCGGGTGCGGCGCAGGCCTTCCTGGCCATGACCCGTCAGGAGTGGGCTCTCCCCGACCGGGGACGCTGGTGGGCCATAGAGTGGCTCGACCACCCCGACGGCGCACCGGATTTCGCCGGGACTATCGACCTGCGACCCCGGGGCGGTGGCAGCGCAGAGGTGGGCTTCGGGCTCCACCCGCAGGCCCGCGGCCACGGCCTGACGGCGCGCGCGCTGCGCCTCGTCTGCCGGTGGTGGTGGGAGCAGGGCGGGGAGCGCGTGACCTGGATGGCGATGGCCGGCCACCTCGCCTCGTGGCGGGTCGCCTGGTCGTGCGGGTTCGCACGGCACGCGACCCTCCCGGGCTATCTCCCCCACCCGGACGGCTTGGCGGACGCATGGGTGGCGAGCGTCGGGCGGGAGGACGACCTGGACCGGCCGGCGTCCCTGTGGCTCGACCCCGTGACGCGCGAGTCGAGCGACGTGCGCCTGCGCGCCTGGCGCGACGACGACGGGGCGAGCTGCGAGCCGGGCGACTCCCCGACCCACTTCATGCCGCCGGGGGCCGAGCCAACACCGTCGACCTTCGAGGCGTGGGTGCTGCGCCGGCGGGTCCGGATGTCGCTGGGGCAGAGCGTGCACTGGTGCATCGCCGACACCGCCGGCGACCGCGCACGCGGCGACCTGTGCCTCATCCTTGAGGGGCAGCAGCCGGGGACCGCCGAGATCGGCTACGTGCTGTTCCCGTCGGCGCGAGGGCGCGGGCTGGCCTCGGGCGCCGTGCGCCTCGCGATCGAGCACGCCTGGGCGGACGCGGCGGACGGCGGGCTCGGCCTGCGGCGCCTCCTCGCCTCCACCGTCGCCGACAACGACGCGAGCGCGCGCGTACTGCAGCGCGCGGGGTTCGCCGAGTGGGGCCACGAACCGGAGTTCTGCGCCCGCGACGACGGGTCGTACGACGACATGCGGCACTGGGTCCTGCTGCGCGGCGCCTGACCCCCGCCGTCAGCGCGCCGCGGCGCGCCGCACCCAGGCGAGCAGGCCCTCGCCGACGAGGTCGGTGGTGGCGGCCAGGTCCTCCGGCGCCCACCACCGTGCCTCGTCGATGGTGGCCTGCTCGACCGCGTCCTGCCCGGACAGGTCCACGTCGGTGGAGCGGACGCGGACGGCGCAGATGACCTGCCGCTGGTCGAAGGTCACGCTCCCCCAGGAGAACTCGATCGCCTGCTCCCCCAGCACCTCGACGTCGCCCGGCCCGGCGAGCAGCCCGACCTCCTCCCGCAGCTCCCGCAGCGCAGCCGTCACCGGGTCCTCGCCCGGGTCGATCTCGCCGCCGAGGCTGAACCACAGCGGGTGCTCCCGGTCGTCCGGGTCGACCCCGTGCAGCAGCAGCACGCGGCCCGAGGGGTCGACGGGCAGGACCCGAGCCGTATGCCGGGTGCGCCGCGGGGTCGCCGTCTCGGGTCGGGCCACCGGCAACGGGGCCAGCGCCTCGAGCCGCCCCGGCTCGCAGCCCGCCGCCACGAGGACGTCGCGGATCACCTCGCCCTTGGCCCGCGTGCAGTCGTCGTGGTCCGCGTCGTCGGCGTGGGCCTGCGCGGCAGCCGTCTTGACCGCGGCGTAGCGCTCGCGATGCTGGGTGGACTCGCGCAGCAGGTCGCGGAAGCGGATCGGGTAGTCGTGCCACGGCGTCCCGGCCCGCCGCACGTGCAGGATGGACGGCATCCCCGGGTCGGGGCGGTAGTACAGCCGCTTGCGATAGTCCTCCTCGGCGCACGCACCCGGGAACATCTCGAGGTCCCGGTCGACGCCGGGCGAGTCGGGCCGAGACCCCACCGCTGGCAGGTAGCCGCACCGCAGGAGCGCCTCGTCGAACGCGCCGCCGGCAGCAGGGATCTCGTCGACGCCGAGCTGCAGGTCGACGAACGCCTTGGCGAGCAGCCCCGGCACCGCCGTGGACCCGATGTGCTCGTAGCCGAAGCCACCCGAGCCACCGCGATCGACGCCCGCCTCGCCGAGCGCCCGCGCCAGGCGGGACAGCTGACCGTGCGCGACGACGCCCCAGCGCTGGTCGTGCTCGACGAGCCGCGCCGGCGCGGGTGACGGCCCCGTGAGCCCGGCCAGGCGGCGGGCGAGCGGCTCGATCCGCTCGCCCCAGAGACTGTCGACCAGCGCGTCCCGCGTCACGCCGTGACCCCAGTTGAGCATCACGTCGCTGCCCGCGAGCGGCGCCCCCGGCGCGGCCAGCACAAACGGCGCCACCCCGGCGGCCTCGACCACACAGACAGTGACGAGGCCGGGCGACGGAGCTGCAGCGTCCAGCGCACGCAGCCGGTCCGCCACGAGGTCGGCGTCGGTGCCCGAGACGATCTCGACCCGCACGGGCTGCACCACGTCGGTCACCGTCAGCCGTTGGCCAGGCAGGCCGGCCCCAGCAGCGCCTTGAGGTCGCCGAACAGCGCCGACGTCGCGTCCACCCGGAAGTTGTCCTCCAGCCGCATCAGCACGGACCGGCCGGGCTGGGTGAGCTTGACGTGCACCTCGGTCGTGCCGGGGTGGTTGAGCAGGACGTCCTTGAGCGCCTCGGCCATGCCGTTGGTCGCCCGCGTCATCGGCAGGTTGAGCACCACCGGCCCGCGCGGACCCTCGTGCAGGTCAGGGAGCGTCAGGTCCTGCGCATAGATGGAGGTCGACTCGTCCCGCTTGTTGACCCGCCCGCGCACGACCACGACGGTGTCCGGCGACAGCATCGTGGCGACGGTCATGTAGGTCGACGGGAAGAACAGGCACTCCACGGCGCCGTCGAGGTCCTCGACCGTGGCGATGGCCCACAGGTCGCCCTTCTTGGTGCGCTTGAGCTGCAGCCCGGTGATCAGCCCGGCGATCGTCACGGTCGCCCCGTCCGGCTTGCCGTCCTCGCCGTTGAGGGACGCGATGGACGTGTCCGCCGCCTGGTGCAGGATGTGCTCGATCCCGAAGAGCGGGTGGTCGGAGACGTAGAGCCCGAGCATCTCGCGCTCGTACTGCAGCGTCACCTGCTTGTCCCACGAGTGCGTCGGCACCGGCGGCATGCCGGCGAACGCGTCGGCGCCACCCGCATCGTCGTCGTCCGCCATCGCGAACGCCGCGAACAACGAGTCCTGGCCGGCCGCCTCGCGGCGCTTGACGTCCACCAGGGCCTCGACATACGGCTCGTGCACCTCGGCGAGGCCCCGGCGGGACTCCCCGAGGGAGTCGAACGCACCGGCCTTGACCAGGGACTCGATGGTGCGCTTGTTGCACACGACCGCCGGCACCTTGTGCAGGAAGTCCTTGAACGAGGTGAAGGCGCCCTTGTCCTCGCGGGCCTTGACGATCTCGACCACGACGTTGGCGCCGACGTTGCGGACCGCCTCCAGGCCGAAGCGGATGTCCTCGCCGACGGCGGCGAAGTAGCCGATGGAGTCGTTGACGTCCGGCGGCAGCACCTTGATGCCCATGTGCCGGCACTCGTTGAGGTAGAGCGCGGACTTGTCCTTGTCGTCGCGCACGCTGGTGAGCAGCGCCGCCATGTACTCGGCGCGGTAGTTGGCCTTGAGGTAGCCCGTCCAGTAGGACACGACGCCGTAGGCCGCGGTGTGGGCCTTGTTGAACGCGTAGTCGGAGAACGGGAGCAGGATGCTCCACAGCTTGGCGACCGCGTCCTTGGAGAAGCCGTTGTCGAGCATGCCCTGCTCGAAGTTGGCGAACTCGGCGTCCAGCACCTCCTTCTTCTTCTTGCCCATGGCGCGGCGCAGCAGGTCGGCGTTGCCGAGCGTGTAGCCGGCGAGCTTCTGCGCGATCTCCATGACCTGCTCCTGATAGATGATCAGGCCGTAGGTCATGGACAGGATGGGCTCGAGCGCCTCGGTCAGCTCGGGGTGGATGTAGTCCACCTCCTGCTTGCCGTTCTTGCGCAGCGCGAAGTTGGTGTGCGCGTTGGCGCCCATCGGGCCGGGGCGGTAGAGCGCGAGGGCGGCGGAGATGTCCTCGAAGTTGTCGGGCTGCATGAGCCGCAGCAGCGAGCGCATGCCGCCGCCGTCGAGCTGGAAGACGCCGAGGGTGTCGCCGCGGGCCAGCAGGTCATAGGTCGCCGGGTCGGTCATGTCCTTGGACAGGCCGTCCAGGTCGATGGTCTCGCCGCGGTTCATCTCGACGTTCTTGATGGCGTCGTCGAGGATCGTCAGGTTGCGCAGGCCGAGGAAGTCCATCTTGACCAGGCCGAGCGTCTCGCAGCTCGGGTAGTCGAACTGCGTGATGATCTGCCCGTCCGCCTCGCGGCGCATGATGGGGATCAGGTCGATCAGCGGCTCGCTGGACATGATGACGCCGGCGGCGTGCACGCCCCACTGGCGCTTCAGCCCCTCGAGGCCGCGCGCGGTGGCGACGACCTCCTGGGCCACGGGGTCGGAGTCGTGCATCGCGCGGAAGTCCGCGGCCTCGGCATACCGATTGTGCGCGGGGTCGAAGATCCCCGACAGCGGGATGCCCTTGCCCATGACGTCCGGCGGCATGGCCTTGGTGAGCTTCTCGCCGACGGCGAAGGGGTGGCCGAGCACGCGTCCGGCGTCCTTGACGGCCTGCTTGGCCTTGATCGTGCCGTAGGTGACGATCTGGGCGACGCGCTCCTCGCCGTACTTCTCCGTGACGTACTTGATGACCTCGCCGCGGCGGCGCTCGTCGAAATCCACGTCGAAGTCGGGCATCGACTGGCGCTCGGGGTTGAGGAAGCGCTCGAAGATCAGACCGTGCGGCACCGGGTCGAGGTCGGTGATGCGCATGGCATAGGCGCACATCGAGCCGGCACCGGAGCCACGGCCCGGTCCCACCCGGATGCCGTTCTCCTTGGCCCAGTTGATGAAGTCGGCGACGACGAGGAAGTAGCCGGGGTAGCCCTTGCCGACGATGACCTCGGTCTCGAAGGCCGCCTGCTTGCGGGCGTAGTCCGGGATGCCCTCGGGGAAGCGGGCGTGCAGGCCGCGCTCGACCTCCTTGACGAACCAGCTGGTCTCGTCCTCGCCCTCGGGGCAGGGGAAGCGGGGCATGTACTGCCCCTCGCCCTCGCTGAACGAGATGTCGCACATGTCGGCGATGAGCAGGGTGTTGTCGCAGGCCTCGGGCAGCTCGCGCCACAGGTGGCGCATCTCCTCGGGGCTCTTGAGGTAGAAGTCGTCGGCGTCGAACTTGAACCGGTTGGGGTCCATCAGCGTCGAGCCGGACTGCACGCACAGCAGGGCGGCGTGGGCCTTGGCGTCCGCGGCGTCGGTGTAGTGGAGGTCGTTGGTGGCGACCAGCGGCAGGTCGAGCTCCTTGGCCAGGCGCAGCAGGTCCTTGTGGACACGCCGCTCGATGTCCAGGCCGTGGTCCATCAGCTCGCAGAAGAAGTTCTCGGCGCCGAAGATGTCGCGGTAGTCGCTGGCCGCCTGGCGGGCCTCGGCGTACTGCCCGAGGCGCAGCCGGGTCTGGACCTCGCCCGAGGGGCAGCCGGTCGTGGCGATCAGGCCCTTGCCATAGGTCTGGAGCAGCTCGCGGTCCATGCGCGGCTTGAAGTAGTAGCCCTCGAGGCTGGCCAGCGAGCACAGCCGGAAGAGGTTGTGCATGCCCTCGTTGTTGCGCGCCCACATCGTCATGTGGGTGTAGGCGCCGGAGCCCGAGACGTCGTCGCGACCGCCGTCGCCGAACCTCACCCGCGTCTTGTCGGTGCGGTGCGTCCCCGGCGTGAGGTAGGCCTCGATCCCGACGATCGGCTTGACCCCGTGCCGGGTCGACTTCTTCCAGAACTCGTAGGCCCCGAAGATGAAGCCGTGGTCGGTGGTCGCGACCGCCGGCATCCCCATCTCGGCGGACCGGGCGAAGAGGTCGTCGATGCGGGCGGCACCGTCGAGCATGGAGTACTCGGTGTGGTTGTGCAGGTGCACGAAGGACTTGCTGGAGGCTGCTGGCGAGGACATCGGCGGCAGTCTATGCCCGCGGTCCGACAGACCCCTCCCGGACATCCCGTATGCCGTCCCGCCGCCTCGACGGGCCGCCGTCAGGCGTCTCGGTCAGCCCTCGCGGAGCAGGTCCAGCGACCGCTGCAGGTCGGCCGGGTAGGGGCTCTGGTAGGTGACCCACTCGCCGCTGCCGGGGTGGGTGAAGCCCAGCTCGCGGGCGTGCAGCCACTGCCGGTCCAGGCCGACGCGCCGGGCCAGGACCGGGTCGGAGCCGTAGAGGGGGTCGCCGACGCAGGGGTGGTGCAGGGCGCTGAAGTGGACGCGGATCTGGTGCGTGCGTCCGGTCTCGAGGTGGATCTCGAGCAGCGACGCGTGGCGGAAGGCCTCGAGCACCTCGTAGTGGGTCACCGAGTGGCGGCCCTCCTGGCGGACCGCGAACTTCCAGTCGTGGTTGGGGTGCCGGCCGATGGGCGCCTCGATGGTGCCGACCATGGGGTCCGGCAGGCCCTGCACGACCGCGTGGTAGGTCTTGGAGACCGTCCGGTCGCGGAAGGCCTGCTTGAGCACGGTGTAGGCCCGCTCGGACTTGGCCACCACCATCAGGCCGGTGGTGCCCACGTCGAGGCGCTGCACGATGCCCTGGCGCTCGGCCGCGCCCGACGTCGAGATGCGGTAGCCCTCGGCGGCGAGCCCGGACACGACGTCCGGACCGTCCCAGCCGACGCTCGGGTGCGCGGCGCAGCCGGCGGGCTTGTCCACGACGACGATCTCGGTGTCGTCGTGGATGATCGCGAGGCCCGGGACCTCGCGCGGCACGACGGCCGGCGCGTCCTCGGACACCGGGTCGGGGAGGGTGGCCTCGAGCCAGGCCCCGGCGGTGACCCGGTCGGACTTGCCCGCGGCGCGGCCGTCGAGCTGGATGTGGCCGTCCGCGGCGAGCTCGGCCGCCTTGGTGCGGGACACCCCGAAGAGGCGGGAGACGGCGGCGTCGACGCGCTCGCCCTCGAGGCCGTCGGGGACGGGCAGCATCCGGACGTCAGGCATGGGTGTCCTCCTCGGACGGGGCGTGGTCGGTGGCCCGGGTGCCGTCGTAGGAGATCCCGAGGAAGGACAGCAGCGCGACGAGGATCGCTGCGGCGACGATCGCGATGTCCGCGACGTTGCCGATGAAGAACCCGTTGTAGTCGAGGAAGTCCACGACGTGGCCCTGGCCGAAGGACGGGGGCCGGAACAGCCGGTCGTAGAGGTTGCCGAGCAGGCCGCCCAGCACCAGGCCCCCCGCGACGGCCCACGGCACGCTGACGATGCGGCGGGCGTGCCAGGCGACCAGCACCCCGATGACCACCGCGACGATGGTCAGCAGCCAGGTCGTCCCGGCGCCGAGCGAGAACGCCGCGCCGGAGTTGAAGATGAGGTTGAGCCGCAGGAACGACCCCAGCAGGTCGCGCGGCGCGCCCGGCACGAGCGCGCCCAGCGCCCAGACCTTGCTCGCCTGGTCGGCGGCGAAGGTCAGGACGGCCAGCAGGACGAGCAGGGGCCAGACACGGCGCCGCGACGCACGGGTCGCCCCGGCGTCGCGTGCGTCGTCGTCGACGGGTGAGGTCACCGCTTCTGCGCGGACTTGCACGCCACGCACAGCGTGGCGCGCGGGAAGGCCTGGACCCTCAGCTTGGGGATGACCCCGCCGCAGCTCTCGCACACGCCCTGCAGGTCCGCGTCCACGCGCTCGAGCGCGTGCTGGTACTGCGCGAGGACGTCGCGCGTGTTGGCCGCCATCGCGGCCTCGTGCTCACGCTCGATCGCCTTGGACCCCACGTCGGCCTGGTCGTCACCCACGATGTCCTGGGTGTCCTGCACCAGGTCGACCAGATCGGTCTGGGCCTCGGCGAGCTCCCGCGTCAACCGGTCGATCTCACCCTGCAGGGTCTCGCGCAGCTCCGCCACCTCGGCCGTCGACCAGGTGGCGTCGTCAGCGGTGCCCTTGGTCGAGGTCGCGGTCGTCGACTGCCCTCCGGACTTGCCAGCCATGATGCCCTCACTTGCTCGTGGTGAGGTCGACGCCCCCCGGCGCCGACCGACTCGTCACGCCAACGGCGTGCGAGGTCTGCACAGGGTAGCCGTTCGACCCCCTGTGCGACAGACGTGCCTCGTTGTCTCAGCGCTGCTGCGGAGGCTGCTGCTGCTCCGGAGCGAGGCGGGCCTGCTCCACCTCCTGCAGCTGAGTCGTGAGGAAGGTCTTGATGCTGTCGCGGTAGGAGACCTCGTAGGCCCGCAGGGAGGCGACGGCCTGCTCGAGCGTGGCCTTCTCGGTGACCAGGGTCGCGAGGATGCTCTCCCGCTGCTTGGTCGCCTCGCCGATCATCGTCTCGTGCTGCGTGGTGCCGTCCGCGATGAGCTTCTTGTGGCGCTCCTGGCCCTCGGCCACCAGCTCGTCGTGCCGGCGCTGAGCCGTGGTGACGAGCTCCTCGCGCTTGCGGGTGCCCTCGCTGATCAGCGTCTCGCGCTGCTGGCGCGCCTCGGTCAGGAGCCGCTCGTGCTCCGCCTTGCCCTTGGCGACGTGCTCGTCGTGCAGGCGCTGGGCCAGGGCGATGAGGCCCGCGGCCTCGTCGGCGTCGCCGGACTTCTCCGGAGCCTTCGCCTGCTGGGCCTGCTGGGCGGCCGACCGTGCCTTGGTCAGCTCGGTGCGGGTCGACTCGAGGTCCTTCTCGACGGCCTGGAGCCGCTGGCGCAGCTGGGTGACCTCGGTGCGGGCGGCGGCGCTGGTCGCGCCACCGTCCGCCGTGGACTGGCGGGTCGCGTCGTCGGCGCGCTTGTTGGCGGCGGCGACCTCGGCGCGGAGCTTGTCGAGCTCGGCGGAGGGTGCCGCAGCGGCCCGGCCCTTGGCCGGCACCGGGGTCTGGCCCTTGCTTCGGGCCGTCTCCTCGTACTTGCGCTTGTAGTCGTCGCGCTCGGCGATCAGGTCACGCAGCTCGCTGACCACCTCGTCGAGGAAGTCGTCGACCTCGCGCTCGTCGTAGCCCCGTCGGAACTGGGTCGCCCCAAAGCTCTTCTTGAGCACGTCATCAGGCGTGAGCGCCATGTGTCCACCTCTTCGTTCGTCATGCGGTCGGGCCCGGAACCACCAAGGTCCCCGGGGCCATTCGTCAGAAAACCTACACCCTGGCCACGACCTGCATGAGGACGATCACGATGAGGAACAGCACCATGAAGGCCAGGTCGAGGGCGATGCCTCCCAGGCGCAGGGGCGGGATCACCCGGCGCAGGGCCCGCAACGGCGGGTCGGTGAGGGAGTAGACCCCCTCGACCAGGACGAGCACCACCCCGCGGGGTCGCCAGTCGCGCGCCAGCATCACGACATAGCTGAGGACCAGCCGGGCCATCAGCACCAGCCAGTAGAGCCACAGGAGGTTCAGCAGCAGGCCACGGATGCTCATGTCTACGGAGGTCCTTTGCCACCGACCCGGGTGTCCGGGGCGGTCGTCGTCGGGTGCGGGTCGCCGTCCAGCACAACGGCGCAGGACCCCGTGGCGTTCCCGGGGGCCTGCGCCTTCGCCCGGCTGGGGCCGGGCGGTGCGGGTGGCTCAGCTCTGGTTGAAGAAGCCGCGCGTCGACTGCGGCGCCTCGGACTCCTCGGAGGAGACCTCGACGTGCTGCGGGGTGAGCAGGAAGACCTTGCTCGTGACCCGCTCGATGGCTCCGTTGAGACCGAAGACCAGGCCGGCGGCGAAGTCGACGAGGCGCTTGGCGTCGTCGTCGGCCATGTCACCGAGGTTCATGATGACCGGCGTGCCCTCGCGGAAGGACTCGCCGATGGTCTTGGCCTCGTTGTAGGTGCGGGGGTGGATCGTCGTGATGCGGTTCATCGGGCCGACCTCCGGGTCGCGGACGACGCGCGCCACGGGGGTGCGCTGGGGCAGGTGGGCGACGGAGGCGCGGTGCTCCTCGCGGACCGCCGTCGCGCCCGCACGGTCGTCGGACCGCGCGTCGGAGCGGGCCTCGACGAGGTGCGGCTCCCGGCGGGCCGGCTCGGGCTTGTGCGCCTCGGCCGGGCGCGAGTCGCGGGCCCCGGCCTCCTGGCGGTCGTAGGTGTCGTAGTCGTCGTCCTCGGCAAGTCCGAGGTAGACCATGGTCTTGCGCAGCGCCCCAGCCATCGCGCATCTCCTGCTCAGTCGTCGGTCACGTCGTGCCGAACGCTACCGGGGCGCCGGGCGGGGCCCGAGGATTGCCGACCCGACACGCAGGTGTGTCGCTCCGTGGGCGACGGCCTGCTCGAGGTCGCCGCTCATCCCGGCGGACACCAGGGTCGCACGAGGATGCGCGGACCGCACCCCGTCGGCGACCCGGGCCAGGGCGGCGAAGGCCCGCTCCGGGTCTCCGCCGCGAGGTGCGACGGCCATCACGCCACGCAGCTCGAGGTGCTCCGCCCGGCCGACCTCGTCGGCGAGGGCCGGTATGCCGTCCGCCGGCGCCCCGCCGCGGGACCCCGAGGCGCGGTGGCCGCCGTCGGCGTGGCCCTGCTCGTCGGCCTCCCCTGGCGCGTCCAGATCCACCTGCAGCAGCACGTCCAGGTCGCGCCCGGCCTGCTCGGCTCCCCGGTCGAGGGCCGCGACGAGACGGGCCCGGTCGACGGTGTGGACGACGTCGGCCCAGGCGGCCACCTGACGGGCCTTGTTGGTCTGCAGCTGACCGACGAAGTGCACGGTGAGGGCGGCACGCTCGTCAGCGGTCAGCCTCTCCAGCTTGGCGGAGGCCTCCTGCGCCTTGTTCTCCGCGACGTCTGTCACGCCCAGCGCGAGCAGGCGGCGGACGTCCTCGACGGGGAAGAACTTCGTGACGACCACGAGCTGCACGTCGCCCCGGTCACGGCCGGACGCGGAGCAGGCGGCGACGATCCGCTCCTCGACGCGGGCAAGGGCGTCGCGGAGCTCGACCGAGCGTGCGTCCGTCATCAGGCCACCTCGCGTCGCAGCACGACTCCCCCGAACCGTCCGGTCGTGCCGGAGCGGCGGTAGGAGTAGAAGCGGGCGTCCTCGTAGGTGCAGCCGGGAACCCACGTCACGGCGACCCCCAGCCCGGCGAGCTGGGTCACGACGCCGGTGGCCACGTCGATCGATGGGGTCCCGGCCCAGGTGCGGGCCAGCACCTCCGGGACGACCCTCGCGGCCGCCTGCTGCATCTCGGCGGGCACCTCGTAGCAGCGACCGCAGACCGACGGGCCCACCACCGCGCTGATGGTGCGCGCCCCGAGGTCGCGCATCGCGGCCACCGTCGCGGGCACCACACCGGCCAGCATCCCGGGACGTCCGGCGTGGGCGGCCCCCACGACACCCGCCACCGGATCGGCGAGCAGCACCGGCGTGCAGTCGGCCACGAGCACGGCCAGGGCCAGTCCAGCCCGGGAGGTCACCATCGCGTCGGCCTCACCGGCCGACCCGTGGCAGGGTCCGTCGACCTGGACGACCTCGGCGCCGTGCACCTGGTCGACGAGGACCAGCGCCTCCGGAGCGACCCCAGCCGCCTCGGCGACCCGGCGCCGGTTGGACCTCACGGCGGTGGGGTCGTCGCCGACGTGGCTGCCGAGGTTGAGGCCTCCGGCGGCGTCGCGGCCGGCGGTGTACGGCGCGTCGCTCACGCCGTCATGGGCGTCGGTGAAGGCCCGCCACACGGGCCCGTCCTGCTGCTGGTGGGCGAACACCCCACGAGGGTAGCGGCACGCGAGGCCCCCGCCGGGTCGGCGGGGGCCTCACGTGGATCGGGGCGCCGGCTCCGTGAGGAGGCTCACGGGCCGAGTCCCTCCCTACTTCAGGAAGTCCGGGACGTCCAGGTCGGCGGCGTCGTCGTAGGTCACCTGGCGCGGGGGGCGCTGCTGGGGCTGCTGCTCGCCCTGCTGCTGCTCGGCCGGGCGGACCTGCCCGGGCGTGCCCTGCTGCGGCTGCTGCTGGGGCTGTCCCTGCTGCTGGACCGGCTGGGCCTGCTGCTGCGAGGGCTGACCCTGCTGCTGGGACTGCTGGGGCTGCTGGGGCTGCTGACCCTGGGCCCGCTGCGGCTGCTGCGGCGCCGGACGCTGCTGCACCGGCTGCTGCTGCTGGACCGGCTGCGGGGCCGGACGCTGCTGGGTCTGCTGCTGCGCGGGCTGCTGCGCGGGGCGCTGGGCCGGCTCCTCGCGGCGGGGCTGGGGGTCGCCGCCGTCGAAGCCGGCGGCGATGACGGTCACGCGGACCTCGTCGCCGAGGGCGTCGTCGATGACGGATCCGAAGATGATGTTGGCCTCGGGGTGCGCGGCCTCCTGCACGAGGCGAGCCGCCTCGTTGATCTCGAACAGGCCGAGGTCCGAGCCGCCCTGGATGGACAGCAGGACGCCGTAGGCGCCGTCGATGCTGGCCTCGAGCAGCGGCGAGGAGATCGCGAGCTCGGCCGCCTGGACGGCGCGGTCCTCGCCACGGGCCGAGCCGATGCCCATGAGCGCCGACCCGGCGCCCTGCATGACGGACTTGACGTCGGCGAAGTCGAGGTTGATCAGGCCCGGCGTCGTGATGAGGTCGGTGATGCCCTGGACACCCGACAGCAGCACCTGGTCGGCGCTGCGGAAGGCGTCGAGCATGGAGACGTTGCGGTCGCTGATCGACAGCAGGCGGTCGTTGGGGATGACGATGAGGGTGTCGACCTCCTCGCGGAGGTTGCCGATGCCGGACTCGGCCTGGTTGGCGCGGCGACGGCCCTCGAAGGTGAACGGACGGGTCACGACGCCGATGGTGAGCGCACCGAGGTTGCGGGCGATCTTGGCGACGACGGGCGCGCCACCGGTGCCGGTGCCGCCGCCCTCGCCTGCGGTGACGAAGACCATGTCGGCGCCCTGGATGACCTCCTCGATCTCCTGGGCGTGGTCCTCGGCGGCCTTCTTGCCGACCTCGGGGTCCGCCCCGGCACCCAGCCCGCGGGTCAGCTCGCGCCCCACGTCGAGCTTGACGTCCGCGTCGCTCATCAGGAGGGCCTGCGCGTCGGTGTTGATCGCGATGAACTCGACCCCCTTGAGGCCGACCTCGATCATGCGGTTGATCGCGTTGACACCGCCGCCGCCGATGCCGACGACCTTGATGACGGCCAGGTAGTTCTGTGGTGCTGCCACGGTGGGGCCTCTCCTGCTGGGGGCAACCAACCCTTAACCCTAAAGGTTGAGTGCAAGGTTATGGTTCTGTTATAGAGCGTCGAGAGAAAGGTACGTCCTGTCCGTCGCACGGAGCAACCTTCGACCAGGCGTGTTGCCACCCGCATGGCCCAGCGATGGCCCAGCGATCGCGTCAGGTCGTGGCAGGCGCGTGCGGAGCGCTGACGTTGACCGTGGCAGGAGCGCCCTTCAGCAGGGTCGACAGCACCTTGACCTTCAGCTGAGGTTCAGTGCTGTCCCCCCACAGCACCTTGGTCTTGCCGGCCTGGAAGGTCACCATGCTGGGGCCCTCGACCCGCACGGCCGACACGGTCGAGCGCAGCTCCGGCGGCAGGGCCGACAGGACCGAGATGGCCGTCTTGAGACCCTCGGGGGTGGCTGCGCCCTGGCTGGTCACGACCGGCACACCCTTGGGCGCCTCGGGAGTGGTGAGGTAGGCGACGCCCTGGCCGTCGACCAGCTGGACGTCACCCCCTCGGTCGAGGGCGAGGACCGGACGTCGCGGCTCCACGCGCACCAGGACGGTGCTCGGCCACCGCCGGGCCACGTCGACCGAGGCGTAGAGGGGCGAGCGCGTCACCCGCTGCCCCGGGCCCTCGAGGTCGACCCGGGCGAGGGGGACCCCGAGGGGCACGTCGGCGGCGCGGCGGACGGCCTCGGCCTGCGACCCCTGCACGCCCTCGACCACGACGGAGCGCACGGCCAGCACCGAGCTGAACCACACGACGTAGACGAGGCCGGCCACCAGTACCGCGGCGAGGAGGGTGAGCAGGATCGGACGCCAGCGCAGACGCCGGGCACTGCGAGCCCGGTCCTCGAACCGGGCTCGCGACGACCCACCCTCGCCGCGGCCGCCGGGACGACGGATCCTCACCGGCGGACGCCCTCCTCCACGGCTGCGAGGATCTGCGGACCCAGCTGCGTCACGTCGCCCGCGCCGACCGTCAGGACGAGGTCACCGGCCCGCGCGAGTCCCGCGGCCAGCGGGGCCGCCTCGGGCCACCCGGCGACGTAGTGCACCTCGCAGGAGGGGCCACCGTCGCGGGCCGCCAGGTCCCGGACCGCGTCGGCGACCAGGGCTCCGGAGACCCCGTCGACGGGGTCCTCGCGCGCGGCGTAGACGTCCATGACGACGACGACGTCCGCCGGGCGTAGCCCCGCGGCGAGCTCGACCGCGAAGTCCTGGGTCCGGGAGTACAGGTGCGGCTGGAAGACCACGACGAGCCGCGCGGGTCGCTGCACGAGCCCCGCGGCGGTGCCGACGACGGCAGCGACCTTGCCGGGGTTGTGCGCGTAGTCGTCGACCACGGTGACGCCGCCGATCTCTCCCTTGAGCTCGAACCGGCGCCGCGTGCCGGTGTAGGCCCCGAGACCGGTGGCCGCGCGGTCCGCCCCGACCCCGAGGCCGTGGTGGGCGGCGGCATACGCGGCCGTGGCGTTGAGGACGTTGTGCGCGCCCGGTATGGCGATCGCCAGCCGCACCTCCTCGTCGCCGTCGAGGACGCGGGCCACGGTGCGGAAGCCGTCCACCTCGTGCCCGAGCACCCGCACGTCGGCCGACACGTCCGTGCCGTAGGTGAGGACGCGCACCCCGCTGTCGGAGGCGCGACGGGCGAGCGCCGCCGACCCGGCGTCGTCGGCGCAGGCCACGAGCAGCCCGCCCGGGCGGATGCTGCGGGCGAAGTCGAGGTAGGCGTCCTGGACGGCCTCGAAGGTGCCGTAGTGGTCGAGGTGGTCGGGCTGCACGTTGGTGACGATCGCGACCTCGGGGTGGTAGACGAGGAAGGAGCCGTCCGACTCGTCGGCCTCGATCACGAAGGCCTCTCCCCCGCCGGCGTGCGCGTTGGTGCCGAGCCCGGCCAGCTCGCCCCCGATGGCGAAGGACGGGTCGGCGCCCGCGTCGATCAGCAGCGCGGTGAGCATGGACGTCGTCGTCGTCTTGCCGTTGGCACCGGCCACGGCCACCACCCGACGGGCGTCGGCGGCGCTGGCCAGCGCCTGCGACCGGTGCAGGACGCGCTTGCCCAGCCCACGGGCGCGGGCCAGCTCGGGATCGGTCTCTCGGGTCGCCGAGGACACGACGACGGTGTCGACCTGGTCCACGGACTCGGGCCGGGCACCCACGTGCACGTCGGCGCCCGCCTGGCGCAGCGCGTCCAGCACCGGCAGGTCCTTGGGGTCGGACCCGCTCACCGGCACGTCACGGCCGAGGAGCACCCGAGCCACGGCCGACATGCCCGCGCCCCCGACGTTGGTCACGTGCACGCTTCCCAGCTCAGAGATCGGGACGACGGGGGCCGTGAAGTCGAACCGGTCCTGGTGGACGCTCATCGACGTCACCGACCCTCTCGTGACGTGGAGGCAAACGCCTCTTCGACCAGGTCCGCGAGCCGGCGGTCGCCGTCGCGGGTGCCGACCTGGGAGGCGGCGGTCGCCATCAGGTCCAGTCGCTCCCGGTCCCGGACCAGCGGCACCAGGACGCGGTCGACCCAGGCGGGGAGCAGCTCGGCGTCGTCCACGACCAGGCCGCCGCCGGCGGCCACGACCTCGGCGACGTTGAAGCGCTGCTCGCCGTTGCCGATGGGCAGGGGGACGTAGACCGCGGGCAGGCCCACGGCCGTCAGCTCGCACACCATGCCCGCGCCGGCCCGGGAGACCACGAGGTCGGCGGCGGCGAAGGCCAGGTCCATGCGGTCGGAGTACTCGCGCACGACGTAGGGCGCGCCGTCGCCGAGGGCCGCCGGCTCGAAGGTCTTGCCCGCCCCGGTGACGTGCAGCACCTGGATCCCCGCGTCGGACAGCTCGCGCACGCGGGCGGCGAAGGTGTCGTTGAGGCGCTTGGCGCCGCTCGACCCGCCCGTCACGAGGACGACCGGACCGCCGTCCGCGTCCAGGCCGAAGTGCTCGAGCGCCTCGGCGCGCCGGGCGGGGCGGTCGAGACCAGAGATCTCGGTGCGCAGCGGCATCCCGAGATGGCGGGCCCCGGGGAGCCGCGTGGCGGCGAAGGTCGTCGCGACGAACCGCGTGAGGCGGGCCCCGAGCCGGTTGGCCAGGCCGGGGCGGACGTTCTGCTCGTGGATGGCGATAGGCAGGCCCCGGCGCCGGGCTGCGAGGTAGGCGGGGGTCGAGACGTAGCCGCCGAAGCCGACGACCACGTCCGCGTCGACCTCGTCGAGGATCGCGCCGGCCGCGTCGACCGCCGCCTTGAGGGACTGCGGCAGCCGGAGCAGCGCCGCCGAGGGCTTGCGGGGGAACGCGACCTTGGGGATGGTCCGCAGGGGGTAGCCGCGCTGGGGGACCAGCCGCGTCTCGAGCCCGGTGGCCGTCCCGAGCACCGTGACGCGCACGTTGGGGTCGCGCCGTCGGAGCTCGTCCGCGAGCGCCAGGAGCGGCGAGACGTGCCCTGCCGTGCCTCCGCCGGCAAGGACCACGGAGGCGGCTCGGCGGCCCGAGGGAGGGGTCGGGGTCGGGGTCGGTGCCGGGGTCGCGGTCATCGGTCGATCCTAGGGCGGTCGTCGCGGGCGGGCCGGGAGCGGCGCAGGCTGCGGGCCTCGCGGGCGCCGGGCTCCTCGCGGGCGAAGGCCATGAGCATGCCCAGCGCCGTGAGGGTGGAGATCAGGGCGGTGCCGCCGCCGGAGATGAGCGGGAGGGGGACACCGATGACGGGCAGGAGCCCGGTCACGGCACCGATGTTGATGCTGGCCTGCACCACCAGCCAGGTCAGGACCCCGGCCGAGGCGATGCGGACGAAGAAGTCCTGCGACCGGAACACCAGGCGGTAGCACGCGTAGGCGAGCAGGGCGAGCAGCAGCAGGACGGTGAGGGTGCCCGGCAGCCCGAGCTCCTCGCCGATGATGGCGAAGATGAAGTCGTTGCGGGACTCGGAGAGCCAGCCCCACTTCTCGGCGCTCTCCCCCAGCCCCTTGCCCCACCAGCCACCCTCGGCCAGGGCGTACTTGCCGTTGACCACCTGGCGGCACAGGTCGAAGTTGGTGGCGCAGCCGTCGCCGATCCAGGCGTCGATGCGCCCCAGCCGGTTGCGGCTGGTCAGCGTCATGACCGCCACGGCGGCCACGCCCAGCAGCGCCGCGAAGCCGAAGAACCGCGCCGACACCCCGGCCGCGAAGAGCATGCCCGCGACGATGGCGAGCAGCACCAGACCGGTCCCGAGGTCGTTGCCGGCGAGCTGCAGGCCGAGCAGCAGCACCGCCGCCGGGCCCAGCGGGATGACCGCGTGCCAGAACTGCCCGAGGCGGTCCTTCTTGCGGTCGAGGATCGCCGCGCCGAAGACCACGATCGCGATCTTGGCGAACTCCGACGGCTGCAGCTGGACGCCCGCCACCTGGATCCAGTTGCGGTTGCCCTGGAACTCCTGGCCCAGCCCCGGCACGAAGATCAGCGCCTGCAGGGCCAGGGACAGCAGGATCCCCGGCCAGGCCAGCCGCTTCCACACCCGCACCGGCAGGCGTGAGGCGACGACGCACAGGACCAGGCCGATGCCGGCGAAGAGCAGCTGGCGCAGGAACAGGTCGTAGCTGCGGATGCTCGAGGCCGAGAGGTACATGACCAGCCCGACGATCGTGAGGGCCGCGGTGACCGATGCCAGCAGGTAGTAGGTCGTGAGCGGGGTGTCGATGCTGTCGAGGAAGTCCACCACCCGGTCGGGCAGGGTCTCGCGCCCCGTGCGTCGCGCGCGGGACGCACCCGTCGGCGAGGCTCCGGGGCGGGTCGTCATACGGTGCTCCCTCCGAGCCGGCGCACCGCCTCGGCGAAGGCGTCGCCGCGGGCACCGTAGTTGTCGAACATGTCCATGGAGGCGGCCGCCGGTGCGAGGAGCACCACGTCGCCCGGCTGGGCCAGGGTGGTGGCCTCGCGGACGACGCGTGCCATGGCACCAGTGTCGGTGCTGTCCACGTCGACCACGGGCACATCGGGCGCGTGTCGAGCCAGGGCCTCGGCGATGCGGGCCCGGTCGCGCCCCATCAGCACGACGCCGGCCAGCCGGTCGGCCCGGGAGCGGACCAGGTCCTCGACGTCGGCGCCCTTCAGCAGCCCGCCGGCGATCCACACGACGCGCCGGAAGGCGGCCAGGGAGGCCGCCGCCGCGTGCGGGTTGGTGGCCTTGGAGTCGTCGACGTAGCGGACGCCGTCCACCGTCGCGACCTCGGCGATGCGGTGCGCCTCGGGCCGGTAGGCGCGCAGCCCGTCGCGCACGGCCATGGGACCGACGCCGAAGGCGCGGGCGAGCGCCGCCGCCGCGAGGGCGTTGGCGACGTAGTGCGGAGCGACGTCGGGCGCGTCCCCCTGCAGGTCCGCCAGGGTGCCGAGCTCGGCCGCGCTGGAGTGGCGCTGCTCGACGAACGCGCGGTCGGCGAGGACGTCGTCGACCAGGCCCACCATGCCGGGGGCGGGGACGCCGATGGTGAAGCCCACCGCCCGGCACCCCTCGACGACCTCGGCCTCCATCACCAGCAGCTCGGTCTGGGGGTCCTGCACGTTGTAGACGCAGGCCACCTGGGTGTTGTCGTAGACGCTGCCCTTGGCGCGGAGGTAGTCGTCGTAGGACCCGTGCCAGTCGAGGTGGTCGGGGGCGACGTTGAGGCAGGCGGAGGCCAGGGGCGACAGGGAGCGCTGCCAGTGCAGCTGGAAGGAGCTGAGCTCGACCGCGACGACGTCGTAGGGGGTCGGGTTCAGCATCACTTCCATGATCGGCGTCCCGACGTTGCCGGCGGCGACCGCCCGCGCGCCGGAGTGCCTCAGGATCGACTCGAGCATCGTCACCGTCGTGGTCTTGCCGTTGGTGCCGGTGACCACGAGCCACGGCGCCGCACCCTCGCGGGGGCGCATGCGCCAGGCCAGCTCGACCTCGCCCCACACGGGGATGCCGGCCTCGGCGGCCCGCACGAGCAGGGGGTTGTGCGGCGGCACGCCCGGCGAGGTCACGACCAGCTCGGTGCCCTCGGGGATCTCGTCGGTCGCGTCGTCGCCGAGGCGGACGTCCACGCCGAGGATGTCGAGGATGCGGGCGTGCTCCTCGATCTGCGGGGTCACGTCGGGGCTGTATGCCGTGACCACGGCGAGCCGCTCGCGCAGCGCGTCGGCGGCGGCGAAGCCGGAGCGGCCGAGGCCCACGACCAGCACGCGCAGGCCCGCCCAGTCGGCGTCCTTGTGGGTGAGGCCGGGACGCGGCTCGTAGGCGATGTCTCGAGGGTCCTCGTCGGGTCGGCCCTGGCCGGCTGGCACGTCCGTCACGCTCCCACGACCCATTCCGCGTAGAACAACCCGATGCCGAGCGCCACGAAGAGCCCGGCGATGATCCAGAACCTGATGACCACGGTGATCTCGGCCCAGCCGAGCAGCTCGAAGTGGTGGTGCAGCGGCGCCATGCGGAACACGCGCTTGCGGGTGGTCTTGAACGACCCGACCTGGATGATCACCGACAGCGCCTCGAGGACGAAGAGCCCACCGAGGACCACCACCAGCAGCTCGGTGCGGGTGCAGATGGCCAGGCCGGCGAGCGCGCCGCCGAGGGCCAGGGAGCCGGTGTCGCCCATGAAGATCTTGGCCGGCGAGCCGTTCCACCACAGGAACCCGAAGCACGCCCCCATGAGGCAGGCCGCCACGACGGCGAGGTCCCGGGGGTCGCGCACCTCGTAGCACCCCGCGCTGGGCGTGATCGCGCAGCTCTGGTTGGTCTGCCAGGTGCCGATGATGACGTAGGCGGCGAAGACCATGGTGCTCGCGCCGGTGGCCAGCCCGTCGAGCCCGTCGGTGAGGTTCACGCCGTTGCTGGTGCCCGCGATCATGAGGTTGGCCCACAGGACGAACAGGACGACCCCCACCCAGGGCAGGGTCGAGCTCACGTCGAGGTCGAGACTCGTGTCGCGCACGGAGGAGATGACGGTGGAGGCGGGGGTGAGGCCCCGGGAGTTCTGGAACTGCAGGACGAGCAGGGAGAAGATCAGGCCGACGATCCCCTGCCCGGCGAGCTTCTGCCACGAGCGCAGGCCCAGGCTGCGCTGCTTGGAGATCTTGATGTAGTCGTCGAGGAACCCAACGAGGCCCAGCCCCGCCATCAGGAACATCACCAGCAGGCCGGACGCCGACGGGGGCCACCAGGTGAGCAGGTGGGCCATCGCGTAGGCACCGAGCGAGGCCAGGATGATGACGGCACCACCCATGGTCGGCGTGCCGCGCTTGGTGTGGTGGCTCGTCGGGCCGTCGTCCCGCACGAACTGGCCGTAGTGCTTGCGCACCAGGAAGTTGATGTAGGCGGGGGTGCCCAGCAGGGCGACCAGCAACGAGAAGCCGGCAGCGATCAGGACGGCCTTCACGGCGTGGCCTCCTCGGGGGTCGAAGTCTCAGGCTCCACGTGAGGTGCACGCTCCTTGGGGTGAGTGCCGGCGCGGCGCTCGCGCAGCGCGTCGCCGAGCTCCTCGCGGTCGTCGAAGGGGTGGGTCAGCCCGGCGATCTCCTGGCCCTGCTCGTGTCCCTTGCCCAGCACCACGACGGTGTCGTCGGCGCCGGACGTGGCGGCCACGGCCTCGCGGATCGCGGTGGAGCGACCCGCCACGACCCGCACCCGGTCCTGCAGCGCGTCGGAGATGCCGCCGGCCACCGCCCCGCGGATGGCGGCCGGGTCCTCCGAGCGAGGGTTGTCGTCGGTCACCACGACGAGGTCGGCGACGGCGG